>JAXESA010000026.1:0-12326 GCA_034116205.1 Ruminococcus sp.
CTTCTAACAATCTTGGCATCTGCACCGTTATTTACAACATCATCGGTGATTGTGATTTTTTTAATTGATTCGTCTGACGGTGTTGTAAACATTAGGTCTGTAAGAATGTTTTCCAAAATTCCACGAAGTCCTCTTGCACCTGTGTTTTGCTCCTTTGCAATCACAGCAATAGCGTGGAGTGCATCATCAGTAAATACCAGCTCAACATCATCAAGTTCAAACAGCTTTTTATACTGGTTGATAATTGAGTTTTTTGGCTCTGTAAGTATTCTTACAAGTGCATTTTCATCAAGACCTGATAATGAAGTAATTACAGGAATACGACCAACAAGTTCAGGAATTATGCCGAACTTAACAAGGTCGTGAGCAACAACCTCACTCATCCAGTCGGTGCTGTCAAGCTCCTTGCGACTTCTGACATTTGCGCCAAATCCGAGAGAAGATGAGTTGATTCTCTTTTCAACAGTCTTTTCAAGTCCGTCAAAAGCTCCTCCGCAAATAAACAGAATATTCTTGGTGTTTATTTGGAGAAAGTCCTGCTGTGGGTGCTTTCTTCCACCCTGTGGAGGAACATTTGAAACAGTACCTTCAATAATCTTCAGCAAAGCCTGCTGAACGCCCTCTCCGCTTACATCTCTTGTGATTGATGGATTCTCGGATTTACGGGCAATTTTATCAATTTCGTCAATATAGATAATGCCTCGTTCAGCCTTTTCTATATCGTAATCGGCAGCCTGGATAAGCTTTAGGAGGATGTTTTCTACATCTTCGCCAACATATCCTGCCTCTGTCAAAGTAGTGGCATCAGCAATAGCAAAAGGAACATCAAGAGTTTTAGCCAATGTTTGAGTAAGAAGTGTCTTGCCAACACCTGTTGGACCTAAAAGAAGAACATTACTCTTGGAAAATTCAACATCCTCACTACTGGAGAATACACGCTTGTAGTGGTTGTAAACCGCTACACTGAGAGTAACCTTTGCCCTGTCTTGTCCTATAACATACTGGTCAAGGACTTCCTTTATTTCCTGAGGCTTAAGAAGTGTTGGAGCTTCTATTTTCGTTTTGCGGTTTGGAACCGGATCGATACCGTCCTCCAAAATAGACATACACAAATCTACGCACTGGTCGCAAATATATACGCCGTTTCCTGAAATAAGACGACCAACCATTTCCTGCGGTTTACCGCAAAATGAACAGTAAATCTTTTTTTCGTCCTTAGGCATTGCTTATTTACCCCTTATCTATTAGTGATAACCTTGTCAATCAAGCCATATTCAAGGGCTTCTTGAGCTGTCATAAAGTTATCTCTTTCTGTATCTTTGGCAATTACATCATATGGCTGACCTGTATTAGATGCCAAAATTTCATTAAGTTTCTTTTTGGTGTCAATAATATGTTGTGTGTGAATGAGCATATCTGTTGCCTGACCCTGTGCGCCACCACTTGGCTGGTGAATCATAATGTCACTGTTAGGAAGAGCATATCTCTTGCCCTTTGTTCCGGCTGAAAGGAGAAATGCTCCCATTGAAGCAGCCATACCCATACAGATTGTTGAAACATCGCACTTAATATAGTTCATAGTGTCATATATTGACATTCCATCAGTTACAGATCCGCCTGGGCTGTTGATGTAGAGGCTTATGTCCTTTGTTGGGTCCTGTCCCTCAAGGTACAAAAGCTGTGCAACAACCAGGCTTGCAGTTTGATTGTTTACTTCTTCTGTAAGCATAATAATTCTGTCATTTAAAAGTCTTGAAAAGATATCATAGGAACGTTCGCCCCTATTTGTCTGCTCTACTACATAAGGTACTAATGCCATATACTACCAATCCTTTCATATTAATCATAGACACTTAGTTATTAAAATATTCAAATCATTCTTCTGTCTTTGCTTCGCTTGCCTTTTTGCTCTCTGTCTTTGAGTTATCAACAGCAAAGTCCATAGCCTTTTGTGATTTGAGGTCTGCTGAGAGGGACTCATCGTTGATAGCTTTTTTAACCTCTTCAACATCCATCTTATACTGCTCTGCAAGACGGTTATACTCAGCATCAAGATCTTCAGAAGTGATTTCAAAGCCTTCCTTTTCGGCGATCTTTTCGAGAGCAAGTCTTAGCTTAACTCTTCTCTCTGCGTCAGGTCTGTACATCTCCTTAATTGTATCAGGAGTTGCACCCATATACTGCATATATGTGTTGAAGTCCATACCCTGGCTTCTAAGACGCATATCAAATTCCTGAACCATCTCGTTAACAGCATTGTCGTACATCTGCTCTGGAATTTCACCCTCAACAGAATCACAAAGCTTAGTGATAACCTGGTCTTCGATGTCCTTCTTCTGCTCTTCTTCAAGGCGCTTCTTAACAGTTTCTTTAACCTCTTCCTTGTATTCGTCAAGAGTTTCCTTGTCGCTTACATCCTTAACAAATTCGTCGTCAAGCTCCGGAAGTTCTTTTCTCTTGATTTCGTGAAGATTAATCTTGAATTCGGCGTCAGCACCCTTAAGCTCTTCTGCCTGGTAATCCTCTGGGAATTTTACAGAAATTGTGAATTCTTCACCAGTCTTATGACCAATAATCTGCTCTTCAAAACCCGGGATAAAGTTGCCGGAACCAATCTTGAGGTTGTAGTTCTCTGCCTTACCACCTTCAAATGGCTCGCCGTCCTTCATACCCTCAAAGTCGATAACAACCATATCACCGTCAACAACTTCTCCGTCTTCAATGGTTACCATTCTGCTGTTTCTGTCACGAACCTTTTCAATCTCTTCGTCGATAAGCTTCTTTGTAACTCTTGTTGACTTCTTATTAACTGTGATACCCTTGTAATCGTTAATGTCAATTACAGGATATGTGATAACAGTTGCCTTGAATGTAAAACCGTCCTTTGATGCGTCAATAGCTTCAAGGGAGTCAACAGCAATTACATTAAGTTCTGCTTCTTTAGCAGCAGCATCAAGTGCCTCAGGGTAGCAATCCTGCATAGCATCCTCGTAGAATACGCCTTCGCCATACATTTTCTCAATGATTGACTTAGGAGCTTTACCCTTTCTAAAGCCTGGTACATTGATGCTCTTAACCTGCTTTTTGTAAGCTTTGTTAACAGCCTTTGCAAAAGTTTCAGCATCAACTGATACTTCAACCTCGTAAGTATTTTCTTTAGTCTTTGTAGAATTTTTTAAACTCATAATTAATTTCCTCCTGTAATTAACTAAATAACTGAATAATTATAACATACCATACAGAGAATTTCCATACTTTTATCATACTTTTTTGTTAAAAATTTAACCGATTAATACAGGTGTAAAAGATACGGAATCTGTTGATATTAGCTTAAGTTTAATCCCCTCATAGTCACCATTGTAGGAATACTTGATGATTTTTTGACCATGAAGATGACCATAGTAGCATTTTTGTATATTGTAGTTATGTAGTATTTCAAAGATTTCCTGACAGTTTTGAGTACCGTAAATAGGGGGATAATGAAGAAAAACGATTGTTTCTTTGTCGTTATCAACACTATCCAAGGATAGCTTGAGCCTACCTAGCTCTCTATTGAGAATTTTCTCGTCTTCTTCGCTGTCTATTTCTAAATTCCATCCACGGGTTCCGCAGATGTTATAATTACCTACTGTGTAGGAGTTGTTAAACAAAATCTTAATTTTATCAAATCCGTTTTCTTCAAGGTAAGTATCAATCTTCCTTTTTGTTCCCCACCAATAGTCATGGTTTCCTTTAAGGAGGATTTTGTTGCCCTTTAGCTTGTTATTGATAAAATCAAAGTCATTAAAGCAGTCTTCAAGTTTCATTGCCCAGCTTATGTCACCGGCAACCACAACAGTATCTTCATCCTTAACAATATTGTTCCAATTGTTTAAGATACGACTTGTGTAATCCTGCCAACCGGTGAAAATATCCATAGGCTTGTCATTTCCAAGGGAAAGGTGAAGGTCTGCTATACAAAACAAGGACATATCAGATACCTAAAGTATTTTTTACATACTCAGGCATTTTGTCTGCCTCTGTAACATTTTTAAAGCGAACATCAAGGTTTTGAAGTTCTGCAATAGGCTTTGGAACATCTGCACCACTAACCTTGTTGAGTCTTTCAACCATTTCAAATTCATCATCACAAATAAGTTCTGGGGCAACAGCCTCAAGAACAGAGTGGCTGAACTTATATGGACTTGCAGTTGATGCAATAACAACAGGAGTTTTGTCCCCTGTCTTTTCTACATACTGGTTATATACATTGATAGCAACTGATGTATGAGTATCGCATAGGTACTTTTCGTCCTCAAACAGCTTTTTAATTGTTGCCTTAGTGCTGTCATCGTCGCAGTAACCGCCAAAGAACTTAGATGTAATCTTTTCTTTAACTTCCGGTGTAACCTCGTACTTACCTGTTGTTTTAAGCTGAGTCATCCATGTTGCAACAAGCTTATCATCACAATCAGAGAACATATACAGAAGTCTTTCAAGGTTGCTGGAAACAAGAATATCCATTGACGGAGATGCAGTTGCGTAGAACTGTCTGTTCTTGTCATAAACACCTGTGTTTATGAAGTCTGTTAATACATTGTTCTTGTTGGATGCACAGATAAATTTGTTGATTGGAAGTCCCATACAGCAAGCGTAATATGCGGCAAGAATGTTACCAAAATTACCTGTTGGAACTACAACATTGATTTTATCGCCTAAATTAATCTTATTGTCATTAACAAGGTCGCAGTAGGCTGAAACATAATATACAATCTGAGGAAGAAGTCTGCCCCAGTTGATTGAGTTTGCAGAGCTGAACAGCATATTGTTGTCGTTAAGGAGCTTTACAATTTCTTCTGTTGTAAAGATTTTCTTAACACCTGTCTGAGCGTCGTCAAAGTTGCCCTTGATTGCACAAACATTAACGTTGTTACCCTTTTGGGTGTTCATCTGGCGTTTCTGCATTGGGGAAACGCCATCCTCGGGATAGAAAACAATCATCTTTGTGTTTTCAACATCCTTAAATCCCTCAAGAGCAGCCTTGCCGGTATCTCCTGATGTTGCAACAAGGATAACCGCTGTTTTTCCGTCATACTTTTTCTTTAGTGACTTTGTAAGGAAATGAGGAAGAATTTGCAAAGCCATATCCTTAAAAGCACATGTTGGTCCATGCCAAAGCTCCATAATATTGATGTCGTTACCGTTGTACTTTTTGCTGACAAGAGGTGCAGGACAATCAGAACCGAACTTTTCTTTTGTGTAGGCACTGTCAACACAGTCTGCAATTTCTTCTTCTGTAAAATCAGAAAGGAAATCTGCAAAAACAAACTTTGCCCTTTCATTGTAGGACAATGGGAGCAAGGATTTGATTGTGTCCAGATTGTACTGTGGTAACTCCTGAGGTACAAAAAGGCCACCGTCTTTGCTTATTCCCTGAGAAATAGCTTGTGCGGCAGAAACCACTTCATTCTTATTTTCAGTACTGTTATATAACATTTCTATCTTCCTTTCAGTACATATTACCGATTTATCATTCTACACTATAATGAGGTAAATGTCAAAGTTTATCATAAAATTCAAGTGCATTTTTATAAAAAATCTTGTCAACTATAGATTTTTCAAAGTTATTTTCTATTAAAGAATTATATAACTTGTAAAAATACTTACTTGTGGGTATTTCTTCCGTAACATCAGCACCATCAAAGTCTGTTCCAAGGGCGACAACATCCTCTCCACCTAACGACAGTAAGTGATATATGTGATTGAGAACATCCTTCATTGTTGGTTTACCGTCATTTTTAAGGAAATCCTTATGGAGATTTATTCCTACAATTCCACCTTTGTCCCTTATGTAACAAAACTGTTCATCGGTTAAGTTTCGTTTATGGTTGCAAATTTTTCTTGAATTAGAATGGGTTGCGAGGATGTGCTTTGGGTTTTCACTTGCAATATCATAGAAAAGGGCATCACTTGTGTGGGAAGTGTCTATAGCTATGTTTCTCCTTATATATTCCCTGATAACACTTTTTCCAAATTTTGTTGCACCTACAGGATTGTCAACCATTGCTCCGTCACCAATGCAGTTGTGGTCATTCCAGGTTAAGGTTGCAATTTTTACGCCATACTTTTGCAAAATATCTATATTGGATAAATCATTTTCTAATATTGAGGAATTTTCTAATGTGAGCAAAAGGGATTTATCGGCTTTTGAATCATTGAATGGAATATTAAGTCTTTTACATTCACTGATAAGTTTTTCAGTTGATGCAATAAAATACTTTATTAAAGACTTATTCTGAAACTCCTTTGGTAGCTCTGATACATCATCGGGAGTCCATACAGCCATACACTGTTTCCAATGGACAGAAGAATACAAATCTTCAAGTCTGAATTCGTACCCCTGTGCGTCCAACGGAAGTTTATTCATCATTGATTTATACAAGGTATCACAATGCAAATCAAAAACTTCCATATATACCTCCCTGGATAAAAGCATTTTTGATGTGGTTCACGCTTATAACTTTGTTACCGTTGTAGATTATTTCTATTATGTCAAATCTTATGTTTTTGTTTGAAGGATATTCCTTTAGGTACAAATAGGCTGTTTTCATTAGCTTTGTCTGTTTTGATTTATTGACAGCATACACAGGAGCAAAACGGGAATTTTCGCCCCTTGTTTTCACTTCTACAAAAACTAAATAATTGTCTTTTTCGGCAACTATGTCAATTTCGCCATACTTTTTTCTATAATTTGTACAAACAAGTTTATATTTATTCTTACGAAGAAATTTTTGTGCCTGCTTTTCCCCAAAGTTACCTATTGACTTTTTGTTTGACTTATCCATTGTTAAGCAACTTTTTGAGAAAACTCATTCTATGTATTTTACATGGACCATACTTTAATATCATTTCCCTGTGGAGCTTTGTTCCGTAACCCTTGTGCTTTGCAAAGCCATACTGGGGATATTCTTTTTCATAATCAGCACAAAGTCTGTCCCTTGTTACCTTGGCAAGTATGGAGGCGGCAGCAATAGACATAGAATTAGCGTCACCCTTTATTACATATTCAGCTGGGATATTAAGATTCGGAATCTTATTGCCGTCAATCATTGCGTAGTCAGCCGGAATATCAAGACCATCAACTGCTCTTTTCATTGCAAGCATTGTGGCATTGAGTATGTTCATTTCTTCGATTTCTTCTACCGATGCAAAGGCTATTGAATAAGCAACTGCCTTTTCTTTTATTACATCATAAAGTGCCTCACGCTTTTTTTCTGTCAGTTTTTTGGAGTCGTTTACTCCCTCTATTATTTCACCTTTAGGTAAAATTACTGCGGCGGCACAAACGGGACCTGCAAGTGGACCTCGTCCTGCTTCGTCAACACCGCATATGTTGTTGTAGCCCTTTGATAAGGCTTCATTTTCGTACTTTAACCAATCCATAATTACTCACCCGGAAGTTCAAATGTGTATTTGCCAAGCTTTGCACTTCTGTATTCATCAAGTAGCATAATAGCGGCTCTTTCGGTGTCTATTTCTCCACCGGAAATTAGCATACCTCTCTTTTTACCGATAAGTTCAAGAAGTTCATAGCTTTCAATTTGGTCAATATCTTCGTTTTGAAGTTTGAATCGTTCTACAAACAGCGGTTTTTTTTCTGCCTTTAAAAAGTCAAGTAACCTCATAGCAAGGAGTTCTGTGTCCATAACTTGGTCTTTCACAGCGCCTGTAAAGGCAAGTCTTTCTCCTACTGTTTTATCCTCAAACTTTGGCCACAATACCCCTGGAGTATCCAGGACTTCAAAGCCTTTTTTAAGAGTAAACCACTGGTTACCCCTTGTAACCCCGGGTTTATCTTCTGCCTTTGCACGGTTGTTGCCTGCTATTCTATTTATAAAAGTGGATTTTCCAACATTGGGAATACCAACAATCATTACTCTGATTGTTGGGTTTTTCATGCCTTTTTCCTTTAGTCTGTCAATCTTTTCTTTTAGAACCGCATTGACTGCCGGTACAAATTTATTTAGACCTTTTCCGGACTTACAATCGACAGGAATTGCAGGAATACCTTTTTCGCTATAATAGTTTATCCACTTTTGAGTTGAGCCTGGGTTTGCCATATCGCATTTATTCATAAGAACAACCCTAGGCTTGTTTTGAATTATGGAATCAAGGTCAGGGTTTCTACTACTGACAGGAATTCTTGCATCAATTATCTCTGCAACAGCATCAACAAGCTTTAATGATGCTTGTATTTGTCTTTTGGTTTTGGTCATATGACCGGGGAACCATTGAATATTCTGCATTTCACTCATATTATCACCTGTTTCTCTATACTGGCTATGATTAGCATTTAAACAGGATTATATCACATTTTTCACCTGTTTACAACTTAAAGGAAAAATAAAAATACAGAGCATTACTGCTCTGTATCATTATCTTTATTATCTCTGTCCGAATTTTGATTATTCCTTCCTAATCTGTAGGAAATATAAATTATCAAAACTATAATTACGACAATTATAGCACCAATTACATACGGAAGATAGGGGGTGTTATTTTCGTTATCTGTTAAGTCAGGTGAACTTGTTTCTTCACTCTCAATAAGTTCTTCTTGAATATCCTCATTCACTTCATAATCATTTTCTTCATCAACAGAATTTACTTTTTTATCTGTATATTCATCTTCACCTGAAACAACAATATTTTCTTTTTTGTTTTTGACTGATTCTTCATTATTTTTATTATTTTTAGTAAGGTTACCCTGTTTTTCAGTTGTTATCTTAACAGAGTCTGATTTGATTTTATCTCCATTTATTGTGACAATACAACCATACACATTACCTACAGGAATAGAATTTAAATCCTTATTTACAGGATCTGATATATGTGTGTTGATTATAGTATTTCCGCTTTTGAGTGACTTAAACTGAAAGGTCATAAGCTTTGCCTTGCCACTAAAGCTATAACCATAACTACACAGCATAATTGTGCTGATTTTTCCATCGCTTTGTTTATGCTGAATCTCAAAGGCGTCGTTCGCCCCATAAACTCTTCTGAACTCCATATAATTCGAGTCAAATGTTATTGCAACTTCAATAGCAGCAAGGTTGTTTTTTCCTTCTACATACACATCCACATTGAAAAGCCTGTCTTTGTCACACGATTCCGCTTTTAAGAAATAATCAACTTGTCTTGTAGCAGTAAAGCTTTTACAAGACAAGAAGGGTATAAACGAAGTAAGGAGCAAAACTAAAATAAATACAAAGCTATATAATTTTCTTAATATTGATATTTTCATAATCATACCTACAATTGATAATTATAAATACATTATAGAGAAGAAAAATTACACAGTCAATCTTTTATAGTAACTTTTATATTGAAATAAAATAAGCAGATATTAATTTTGAAAATATCTGCTTACATTTAAGTTAAGAAAACTATGTGCAAATGATTTAATCCGTGTTTCCTTAATTTTGCATTTTTATTTGTTCGTCTTTAATCAGTGAATAACGAATAAGAGTGTTTCCATTAAGATTCTTTCTGTTCATATCAACAGCGGTAATTTGGTGATTATCGTATGTTGTGTAGTAATAAATACCCTTACTTGCATTACAACAACATGAATAAATTGTGATTTCGTACTCTCCGTTATCAAGTTCACAACAGCCCCTCTGCTGGTCAACAGAGCCGAGGATATGGAAAAACTGGCTAACGCTTTCACTTTCGGAGTCACCTGAAACTGAATTCATCTTTGTAAATGAAGCTTTGATAAATCGTGATTGAGATGACAAATCTCCGGGAAGTCCCAAGGCGCCCATACCTCTGCTGTAAGAATCCAAGTTTAGTTTATCTGAAAAAGAGTTTTCAGGATTTTTAGGAGAAAGGTGCATATAGTTGTTTAACTGAAACATCTGCTTGTCAAAGGGCGGATTGTTTGTCAGTACTCCAACAGGGTTGTCGTATATTTTAAGACCTTCTTTTACCGACTCCACAGTAATACATTCATCTTTATCTGCAATTATCCAATGGAGCTGTGCCACAGGCAAATCCTTGCTAAAGGAAATGTTCACAATATTTATATTGTTTAGCAGATTTTTTGCCTCTTTGACAGTAGTACATTTGCTTAAAATAAAAGGTATAAGCTCAAACTGTGCAATGTTGTCCTTACCCTCAATAAAGTCATGGTAATGGGCATTTCCCACAAAGTTCAGTCCGGCAACACCAAGACCCTTTTCGTTTATAGCCTCATAATACAAAGGGTAATCATTCGCAACATAGGACATACCAACCATAGCGTAATGAGTGTTTATTTCGCCTAAATATTTAAAAGAAAAAGGATAATTCCTTGGTGTAATTGTGACCTCATCACAGTAGGAAAATTCATAGTCCAAGGTTCTTCCAAAATAAAAGTCCTTTGTTTTATATGTTACTGCTGTACACATATTACTTCCTCCGGTTAATTTGATATTATTTTATTCCGATATTCCGGAATTATCAAATTTATTTAAAATTTACGGATAATATGGGTTTGGTTTGAAAAACAGGATAATCAAATCAACGATAACACCTATCCCAAAAATACCGCCTGTAAAAATGTAGAGTAAGCCAAGAAGGACTCTGCCCTCGTAAAACTTATGTATTCCCAAAATGCCAAAAAACAGACATAGAAAAAAAGATACCCATTTACTCTTGGCCATAATTACACCTACAATCCTTTCTAAATAAACACCTTTTGATTAATAGGAAAATTAACCCTGCAATACCAACTATCAGACAAGCAAAGGTATAATATATTATAACACAAAACAATGAAATTAATGAACTTTCTGACTGAATAGATGGGCTAACAATTAATCTTAATGCAAAGTTTATATTATCCTGTAAAATAAACATCAGAATACCGTTAAGTGCAACATTTGGGAGTATTACCCCCATATCATCTTTCACCAACAAAAACACTGCAAAACAAATTGCAAATAATATTGTGCTCTCTAAAAACGGTACACTTGCAGTGTAAACACCATTACTGTTATTTGTTAGGTACAATATTGGAAAATACATCAATACAAGGGGAATATTTAAGCAAAAAATAATTTTAGTTAATAAGTAATTCGCTCTTTTTTTAAAAGATAATTTTGACATAACCATTCCTCCTAATGAAAATATAATTTACTCACTTTAAGTAAAGTAAATAAACATTTAGTCGTCAAGTTGCTTTGTTAATCCTCCAAAAGATAACTCTTGCCTTGATTCAGGATAGAAATAATAACTTATAACCCAATCCTCAAAAAAGTTCAGCGGATATTCCTTTGCAATAACACCCTCACTTGGTTTTTGAAAACCCCTGTCTTCAGCTGAATATTTTTCCTCCGGAGCCTCCAAAAACTATTTACAAAAATCTTCAGTTATTTCTTTACCTGATACACAGTTTACTAAATTCACAAATAAACTAACATCAAAACTACTATGAGTAACATAATTTACTTGAAAGGACTCTCTGCCTTTTGTAGAAGAGTTAAGAGCATTATTTTTTAACACTATTTCAATCTCGGTATCATCTTTAGTAACAATAATATTAAAAGTTTTTTCTGCGACTTCGTTATCGTCTAAATCTTGTATATTGTCATCTTCAATTTCAATCAACTCAAGATTATAGTCATTGGCAACTTCTTTTAATACGCTTTCGTAAACAGGAAAGTTTTCCTTTGACTGTTTAATAGTTAATTGCCTTGTAGTACAACCACATAGACTTAATGTTAAAAACAGAGCGATAAACCAGACAATTACTTTTCGCATATTATCAACTCCCTCTTTGTAATCTTTTATTCTAATTAAACTCAAAGATTTTTAATCTTAAATTCAATTTGCTTGATTACACTAATAAACATTTCATCACTTTGTCCTGTGGGGTCAAGCAGTTCCCAATTTTTGTCAAAGGCTTTTCCTATATATGGACAACCCACATCACAACCCATTGAAATCGCAATATCCGGCATTGGAATTTTGTCAAATGTTTTGCTGTACTGGGTTTTCTCCATATCAATTCCGTAAAGTTTTTTAATCAGTCGGACAGCGTCTTGATTTATCTTTGGCTTTGTTTCTGTTCCTGCTGAATAAAATTCAAAATCATTGCTTCTAAAGTGCTTACCCAAAGCCTCTGCAATCTGACTTCGACAGGAATTATGAACACAAATAAAAGCAACCTTTTTCTTGTTCATCACACTCTGTCCTTTCTTTGGAATTTTTGTCTTTATTTTTGTTAATTTGATTATATCACAGAAAATTTATTATTTCTATATAATTCTATAAAAGTTTAGAGATAAATAAAAATAGTAAAAAAG
>JAXESA010000027.1:0-7011 GCA_034116205.1 Ruminococcus sp.
TCAGCGACTATATCCCAAAATTTGTAAAGCACTATGCAAAGGTTGGGGATATTATGCAAAATGCCTTTGAGGAATACGACAGAGAGGTTAAGAACTGTGCTTTCCCCAGCAAGGAACATACCTTTGCCATTGACGAAAGTGTTATGGAGGAAATCAAAAAGTCATTTGAATTTCCATTTTAATAATTCTATTCTAAACAGGAAAGAGGATGAGCAATTTGAAAATTGCAACTACAATTAAGGAAGTAAGAGATACAGTCAAAGAGTGGAAAAGTCAGGGCTTTACAGTAGGGCTTGTGCCCACAATGGGCTATCTACACGAGGGACACGGAAGTCTTATTAAAACCTCTGCATCAGAGTGTGACAAAACAGTTGTCAGCGTTTTCCTGAATCCAACCCAATTTGCCCCTAACGAGGATTTGGAGTCATACCCAAGGGACTTTCAGCAGGATAAAGTGTTGTGCGAAAAAATGGGAGCAGACCTTGTGTTCCACCCCGAGGTAAGTGAGATGTATGAACAGGACAACGTAACATTTGTGGAAATACTTTCCGAAATGCCAAAACAGCTCTGCGGAAAAACACGACCAATCCACTTCAGAGGTGTTTGCACCGTTGTGTCAAAGCTGTTTAACATAGTTACCCCCGACAAAGCATTTTTTGGAGAAAAGGACGCACAGCAACTGGCAATAATCAAAAGAATGGTCAGAGATATGTCCTATGGTATAGAGATTGTTGGCTGTCCTATAATTAGGGAAGAGGACGGTCTTGCTAAGTCAAGCCGTAACACCTACCTTAATGAGGAGGAGAGAAAGGCGGCTCTGTGCCTTTCAAAAGCAATCTTTTTTGGTCAAAGCCTTGTTGAAAAGGGCGAAACAGATGCCAACAAGGTGCTTGAAGAAATGAAAAACCTTATAAATAAAGAGCCTTTGGCAAGGATAGATTATGTTGAGGCTGTTGACGGTGTGACAATGATGCCTGTTGACAAGATAGAAAAGGACACTCTTGTTGCAATGGCAGTTTACATTGGAAAAACAAGATTGATTGATAACTTTTCTGTAAAATAATACTCATAATGTAAAATTACATAGCAATACAAAGAACAAACCGTCTGTCGCCAGACGGTTTTTCTTATGTCTGATATTTCGGAAAAAATTATTCTTCCATCTGTTTGCCTAAAAAGGCGGCGGCGCTTTGGCACAGTTTAATTTCGGTATCGGTTGGGATTTTTACTGTGTCGCTTTGGAGCATACAAACAGACCCTGTCACATCACCTGATGCAATGATAGGATAAATAATTGATGCAGGAGAGTCAATGCCCTCCACAGGGAGAGTGTCGCCGTTGCTGTTTTCTGTGGCGGTGTAGCTCCTGCGTTGCTCCATATAGTTTTCAAGTGTTTGGGTAACTCGTCTTTCCATAAATTCACGGCGACTTGCCCCTGCAACTGCAATAACATGGTCACGGTCGGTGATAACCGTTGGCATTTGGCTTATTCTTGTAAGCACCTCTGCATATTGGGTTGCAAAGTTGCCCAGCTCCCCCACAGGGGAATATTTCTTAAAAACAACCTCCCCGTCAGTAGCGGTGAAAATTTCCAGAGGGTCGCCCTCCCTGATACGGAGAGTTCGTCTGATTTCCTTAGGAATAACAACCCTGCCCAAGTCGTCAATTCTTCTTACAATTCCGGTGGCTTTCATATATATAACATTTCCTTTCATCATATTAATGGTTTTTGAACCCAGTAATATTATCTGTAAGTAAATTTTGACTATGCCAAAAAATATAAGGTTTATTTTGGAAATTCAGATTAAATCATTTGCACAGATTGTACAGTCAGATTTTTTGGGCATACCGGCGGAAAATATGCGTACAAGATGTGTGAAGTGATTTAGTCGGTGTTTCCCAAGTGGTTCCTTTCCACTTCGTTTGATAGTTTCTCGTCATTCCGGACAATATACCTTTAGTTGCTTTATAAATTCTTTGCATATAAAATTATCATCCATACAATTTCACCTAACACATAACGCATTGATTATTGATTTTCGAGATTCACAGAAGCATAACAACAACGACCATTGTGATATGCACTGCAATCTTCTTTTAAGCATTCTGCCAATTCAAAACTCCATTCATCTGTGATTACTCCACTTGTTAATACACCTTCGTCATTTGGTTTCTGCCCCCACTTCTGAATGTGCTTTTCCGATTTTCGATTATATGGACACTTCATTCAATCCCTCCTCTTTTTTAACTGGTATAAAAATACCACCCTACAAATTAATGTGGGTGGTCAATATATATCTGTTATTTCTATTTCATTATAAATTTCATTAATAGACTTTCCATTAAATAGTGGCACTGATAAAACATCATCAATGCTTTTAGCAGTGTATGTTTTTTCCTCTCCGTACCACATTTCATATTGTGTATGACTTATTGGGTCAACTCCACAATTCTTTTTATTATAATTAAACCCAAAAAATGAAACGAGAGAATCAATAGCTTTTCTTATTTCTGCTAAATTCATAAAATATCACCATTCTCTTTCCTTTCCTGTTCTGTTAATTCTCTAACAGGTCTGCTTGCAAGTTTACCATCTTCATTATAAATATAATCATGTGCATGTTCACCATTCTTGCCAAATGGATGTTTTTTAGCATTCCCATGATTATGGTTAGTTATCTGTTTTATCTGTCTACCTTTTGAATCATAATAATTACGGTCAATACCACCGTTACTACTTGTTTTCTGCGTAATAATATTAGGCAGACTTTTCAACTTCACCTTATTTACTTTGATTATACCCCTGCCAACAGCATTTTTCAAGTCATATTTAGGGTTTCCAATATCCCCAAGTCCGTCAACAGTAACCCTCTTCCTTTGCTGTGGAAGTTCCATTGCTCTTGAAAATTTTACATATTCGTCTGATGTTCCGTTGTATCTCACCTTGGCGGAAATAAAGTTTTTCAGAGAGTGAAGTCCCATTTATAGTACAGAGAGTGTGGTATTATTTAGTTGTAATCAAAAAATAAAGCCATTATAGAATTAGTAGGTTGTCTATACAAGGCTATTTTTTGACTGCGTATGTAAAAGTACAAAAAACTAAAAACGGAGGGAATTTTATGAAAAAGAGAATCATTTTAATTGCTTTGTTGGCTTCAATGACTTTTGGTGCAACGGCTTGCAGTGTTACGCAAGTAGATAAAAATGCAGAAAAAACATCAGCAACACAAGCAGTTGAAACAACACAGGAGAAAACTACAAAAGAAACTACAACGGTAGAAAAAACTACTGTTACCACCACAGTAAAACCTACAACAAAAGAAACTACCGTAAAGGTAACGGAACCCAAAACTCAGGCTGTATCCCAAGAATATCTCAATGCATTAGCAACAGCTGAATCGTATAGCGAAACAATGCATATGTCAAAGAAGGGAATTTACGATCAACTCACATCAGAGTATGGTGAAAATTTCCCGGCAGACGCTGCTCAGTACGCTATTGATAACATCAAAGCGGACTGGAATGCAAATGCCTTGGAAACGGCGAAAACCTATTATAAGGATATGTCGATGTCTAAAAACGCAGTTTATGACCAGCTTATTTCAGAATACGGCGAACAGTTTACTGAAAGTGAAGCACAGTACGCAATAGACCATCTTGATTAACAAAAAGCCACTCCCAACGGGGTGGCTAAATTATTGTTTATGTTGTTGGAAAAATAGAGCAGACTTACTGCCACACCAAGATTAAGAATGTGCATAGCGGCTAAAAGGCCAACAGTAAGTCTATTGGTAGAATATAAAGATGCGCCAGTCAATAGTGATTATATTTATTCACTCCTAATCAACCTCTGAAGTTCCTTAGCAAATGCTTTGTTCTGTTCTTTTGTGCGTTTTTTTGGGCCTTTTGTGCGGATTCCTGACATTCTTGCCTTTTTGCCGATGTACCTGGTCATTAGCAGGGAGTCTATATTTTTGTCGGAATATACAAGTCCGTTTTGGTTTATTACCTTTGCATTTTTAGAAAGGCACATTGCCGCCAAGCCGTAGTCCTGGGTTACCACAATATCATTTTCTTTGACAAGGTTTGCGATTTTAAAGTCGGCGGAGTCGGCGCCCTTTTCCACCGTAATGGTTTTTGCGTATTCCTTGTTAAAAATATGGGCTGTGTCTGTGATTATTGTGCAGGGGATTTTGTTTTCCTGTGCTATTTTTATTGTCAAATCCACAACAGGGCATCCGTCACCGTCAATATATATCTCCAATTTATAAATCCTTTCCTAAACACATTGTTGACAACAGGTGTTTTGAATTTTATAATTTAACTATGAAAATGTTTGATTATTTTGAGAATTACTTAAAAAAGGATATTTATCCCTTTCATATGCCCGGAAATAAAAGGGTGGGTGAGCTTAACCGTTTTGATTTTACCGAGGTTGAGGGACTTGACAACCTTTACCACCCTAATGGTATTATACAACAATCCCTACACAGAATAAAGTCCCTGTATAAAACTAAGGAAAGCTTTATTCTGGTTAACGGAAGTACGGTGGGACTTCTCACCGCTATTACTGCTGTTACGAAAAAGGGTGACAGAGTTCTTGTGGCAAGAAATTGCCACAAGGCGGTTTACAACGGGATTGAGCTGTGGAATTTGTCCCCAACCTACCTGATGCCTGAAAATATATTTGGCTTTTGCGGTAGCATTGACCCTGTTGCTGTGGAAAATTCCCTTGAAAAGGATAAAAGCATAACCGCCTGTGTTATCACTTCTCCAACCTATGAGGGTGTTGTAAGTGATGTTAAGGAGATTGCTGACGTGTGTCATCGCCACAATGTAACACTTATTGTTGATGAGGCTCACGGAAGTCACTTTAAATTCAGCGATTATTTTCCAACTTCGGCAACAGAATGTGGAGCAGATATTGTTGTTCAAAGCACCCACAAAACCTTGACTTCCCTGACAGGAACAGGACTTTTGCACATTTGCACCGATAGAGTTGATATTGACCTTGTAAAAAAGCGACTGCAGATGCTTCAAACATCATCTCCAAACTATACGATGATTGCGTCCGTTGACAACTGCATTTGTGATTTGCTTGAAAATGGAGAAAAGCTCTTTGCCGACTATGAAAATAGGCTTGAAAAATTTTATGAAAAATGCGTAAATCTGAAAAATATACAGATTTATCAGGGCGAAAATGCCTTTGACTTTGACAGGGGAAAGCTGATAATTTCGGTGCAAGGCACAAATATCACAGGTGTTGAACTGCAAAATATCCTAAGGGAAGATCTTAGGATAGAAACCGAGATGGCATCTTCCCATTATATAGTTGCTATGACCAGCATAATGGATACTGACAAGGGCTTTGAAAGGCTGATTAACGCACTTTTTGAAATTGACAAAAGGCTTTTAAAATCCAATATAAATGATGATAGTGATATTTCTGATTTTCCATATATTACCCCTAAAACAGTATTAAAAGGATATGATGCTGAAAATGCAGTAGGTGAAGAAGTTGCCCTGAAAGATTCTGTGGGGAGAATTTCCAAGGAATATATCTATGCATATCCGCCGGGTATTCCCATTGTTGCACCGGGTGAGGAAATTACACAGGAGATTGCAAAAAAGGTTACGGAAATGATGAGTATGGGTGTTAATGTGGCAAGTGACAGGAATAAACTTCCCATTGTTACCGTTTGTGCTATTGACACAGGGGACAAAATGGGATAAAATGAAGTTAATATAATTAAGGAGGTATTCTTCAATGAAAAGAATTGTTACAGTAAATACAAGAAATCTTACTGACTCTGTTAAAAAGGGCGGTTGTGGCGAATGTCAGACATCTTGCCAGTCAGCTTGCAAAACTTCATGCGGTATTGCTAATCAGCAGTGCGAAAAGATGAAGGCTGAAAAATAATAGTGTATAAAAAGGTCGCCGTAGGGTTTCCTATGGCGATTTTTGTTGTGAGGGAATTTTTATGGTACATTGTTACAAGAATAACGGCTACAATATCGTCATTGACAGCAACTCAGGAAGTGTCCATGTTGTTGACGAGGTGGCTTTTGAAGTTATAAATAAATACGAAACAAGGAGTAAAGAGGAGATTATCCTTGAGCTTTCTGCAAAGTATCCTGAGATTAGCGCCGATGATGTGAGGGATATTTTTGCAGATATAGAGGAGCTGAAGGCACAGGGTAAGCTTTTTTCTGAGGATACCTACAAGGATTTGCAGATAGATATAAAGGCAAGAAAAACCAATCTGAAGGCACTTTGTCTGCATATTGCTCACGACTGTAACCTTTGCTGTAAATACTGCTTTGCCGGTGAGGGTGAGTACAGCGGTGACCGTTCACTTATGACCTTTGAGGTGGGCAAGAGGGCATTGGACTTTTTGATTGAGCAAAGCGGTGACAGAAAGAATCTTGAAGTGGATTTCTTTGGCGGAGAACCACTTATGAATTTTGAGGTTGTAAAACAGCTTGTTGAGTACGCCAGGAGTATCGAAAAGGAAAAGGGCAAGAACTTCCGCTTTACCCTTACAACCAACGGTGTGTTACTTGATGACGAGGTGATGGAGTGGGCAAACAAGGAGTGTTACAATGTTGTTCTTTCCCTTGACGGTCGAAAGGAAACCAACGACAGAATGAGGGTGACAAAGAATAACAAGGGCTCATACGACCTTATCCTGCCAAAGTTTATTAAAATGGCGAATCTACGCAACCAACAGGGATATTACATCCGTGGTACATATACACACTACAACAAGGATTTTGCAAATGATATTCTTCACCTTGCAGATTTAGGCTTTGAACAGCTTGCAATGGAGCCTGTTGTGGCTGACCCTAAAATGGATTACGCACTAAAGGAAAGTGATATTCCGCAATTAAAGGAACAGTACGACATTCTGGCTAAGGAAAGGTGCAAGAGAAACCGTGAGGGTAAGGGCTGTACATTCTTCCACTATATGATTGACCTTGAGGGTGGTCCTTGCATTTACAAGAGGATTT
>JAXESA010000028.1:0-5203 GCA_034116205.1 Ruminococcus sp.
CCGTAGCAATAGAGGTAACCCTCTTCGTTGTAGAAGTAAATGCAACCGTCCTTGTCTATTGCAATCTGTTCAAAGGCATAGGCTGTTGTGCTTTCTGTTGTAAGGCTTGTAAGTTGTGTCAGTTCTCCCGAAGTTTTCTCGCTGTTATCCTCAAGGTAATAGATATTACCAGGGGCATTATAGCCTTGAACATAGATGTAAACACTGCCTGTTTCAGCCTCGTATGCAGTGGAAAGGATTGGATTGGACTGGATTTTCATAACTGAATTATCAGTCTTGTAAATCACAGATAAAAAATCGTCACTTGTGCTGTCACCGTTAATTACTGTGATAACACCGCTTTGTCCTGCAACATAAATTCGGTTGTTGTAAACAACAGGCGAGCAAACACTCTTCTGTCCAATGTCTGATGATGTGTAGGAGGAAGCGTCAAAACTTCCGTCACCGTTAATCTTAATTGCGTGAAGATAGTTCTGCTTGTAGGATGCCCAGTAAAGGTACCCGCTGTTTTCGTCATAAGAAACCTGACCGGTAATGCTTGACGCTGAACTGTTGGAGTCAAAATTGTAGCTATAAGCAACAGTATTTGTCTTGTAATCTACACAATAAATATTATTTGTGGCTGTAACATAGAAGTAGTCACCCACAAATGCGCCCTGTGACCAGCAAAAAGCGTCACCGCCTATGGTGCCTTCTCCCACTCTTTCAAGGACATTTTCGGAATCCTTATTCACCTTAAAAATATTTCCGTTACAAATCACATATCCCTTGTTGTACTGGACAGGGTGATACTGGTTGAAAGTGCCTGTCACCTTGCCAAGGGATTTTAGCGTGTCTATGTCAAATATCTCTATTGAACTGCTTGTTGCCACAAACAGCATACCCTCTCCGTAAGCCATATAGTCGTAGTAAAAGTCCGAAGAGCCTGCTGTGGCAACAGCCTCACCCTCACCTGTTTCAATATCCACCTTGTGGAGCTTGCCACCTCCTGTGGCGTAGAGGTAATTGTCAACAATTACAGTTTGACCTGCATAGTAATAACCCCAAGAGTCAACCCCTCTGTTAAGGGCATAAGACCACTTTTTCTCCACCCCATTCTTTACAACAGGTATGTCGGTTACAGCATTACCGTCTTTAAAGTTGTTCATTGCACCTTTCCATTGAACATTGCGGGAATCCTCGGCCTCATCAGGTGATAATGTTTTTCCTACTTCGTCAAGGGATGCAACAGCAGACTCAATTTCTTCCTCTGTAATATTCCATTTGCTTAAAAGGTTGAGGGCGTTGTTGTAGGCTTCACCGTATTTTTCACTTTCCCCACTATCCTTTATCTCTGAAACATAGGCGATAAGCTCACTTCTGTCGGCAAAGGTGTTTGTTGTTTCAAAAGGCATATAGCCATAGCTTATACCAATATCCTCACCGTAACCGTAAAGGGAATACTCAAGACGGATTACGCTTCCCTCCTCATAACAATATCCTTTGGAGCTATCCTCACCTAATTTTATAGACCCTGCACCGGCATTTATTCCTGTGTTATCCACTGTGAACAGCCAACCGCCATACTGGGTAAAATCATAGGATTGTAAAATATTCTCATCTGCCCTGTCTGTGATTTCTTCACCTGACTTTGTCAGCATGTTGTAAATGTCAGTTGGAATATCCTTTTCACTCCAATTTTCGGGATTTCCCCCGTCAACAACACCCTCAAGGTAGTACTGAGAAATATCGCCCTTAAATGTGCTTTTGTCACCAAGGCACCTCTCGGCTATATCCCCAAGGGAATCCTCCTTGTAGTAGCCAACCTTTACAGGCTCAACCACAAAGCCTTGACCTAAGGTGAGCTTTTCAACAGTCATATATACATAACCGTCAAATTCCTTTGTGTCCTCTGCGCTGAATGTAGCACTTGCAGAAAAAATAATCATAAATGCAAGTACTAATGAAATTAGTTTTTTCATTCTCTTTCACCTCAAAATAAAAAATCTCTTTGCTAAAGGGCAAAGAGATACCAAAAATATACAACACAAAAAGACATAGCTATGCTATGCAAAACGGTCACTCTTCTTACCCAAAAGCTAAATCACACTAAACCTCTAAATATGACAAGTAATCTGGCTTAAATTACGGAATAAAGTTTTCCGTAAAAATCACAGTAATGGAAGTTGCAACGGACTTTCACCGTATTTCCCTTGCTCATATTCATATTAAGTTTGTTGTATAAGAGTATATCACAGCGTAATAGAAAATTCAACCGCAAAAAGAAAAAAGGCAGTGCGAAAATGCACTGCCTGAATTATTCTGAAAATGCGGTATAAATTATACAATACCCTGAGCTTCCATAGCGTCAACAACCTTTTCAAAGCCTGCAATGTTAGCACCTACAACATAGTTGCCCTCAAAGCCATACTTCTTAGCTGCGTTGTCAAGGTTGTGGAAGATGTTAACCATAATGTTCTTCAGCTTGCTGTCAACCTCTTCAAATGTCCAAGAAAGTCTTTCGCTGTTCTGTGACATTTCAAGAGCAGAAGTAGCAACGCCACCTGCGTTTGCAGCCTTACCGGGAGCAAAGAGAACCTTGTTATCCTGGAGGTACTTTGTAGCCTCAAGAGTTGTAGGCATATTTGCACCCTCTGCTACTGCGATACAGCCGTTGGCAACAAGTGCCTTTGCATCTTCAAGGTCAAGCTCGTTCTGTGTTGCACAAGGAAGAGCAATATCACACTTAACTGACCAAACACCCTTGCCCTCGTGGTACTCGGCAGATGGTCTTTGTGCAGCATACTCTGTAAGTCTTGCACGCTTAACTTCCTTAACTTCCTTAAGGAGTTCAACATCAATGCCCTCAGAATCGTAAATCCAGCCTGTTGAATCAGAAACTGTTACAACCTTTGCGCCAAGCTGTTGTGCCTTCTGAGTTGCGTAAATAGCAACATTACCTGCACCTGAAACTGCAATAGTCTTGCCTGCAATATCAATACCGTTGCACTTGAGCATTTCTTCTGTGAGGTAAAGAAGTCCGTAGCCTGTTGCCTCTGTTCTTGCAAGAGAACCACCGTAGGAAAGGCCTTTACCTGTGAGAACGCCCTCGTAAACGCCCTTAATTCTCTTGTACTGACCATACATATAGCCGATTTCTCTTGCGCCTGTACCGATGTCACCTGCAGGTACATCAGTGTCAGCGCCGATATGACGGCAAAGCTCTGTCATAAAGCTCTGGCAGAAAGCCATAACTTCTCTGTCTGACTTACCCTTAGGGTCAAAGTCAGAACCACCCTTACCACCGCCGATTGGAAGACCTGTAAGGCTGTTCTTGAAAATTTGCTCAAAGCCAAGGAACTTAATGATACCGATATTTACTGATGGGTGAAGTCTTAAACCACCCTTGTAAGGTCCGATAGCAGAGTTAAACTGAACTCTGTAACCTGTGTTAACTTGAACCTGACCGTTGTCATCTACCCATGGCACACGGAACATAATCTGTCTTTCAGGCTCTGTAAGTCTTTCAAGGAGAGCTTCCTTCTTAAACTTTTCTTCGTTTGCCTCAACAGCAGGTCTTAATGATTCCAGAACCTCTTCAACAGCCTGCAAGAATTCAGGCTGGCTTGCATTCTTTTCTTTAACTCTTGCAAGCACTTCATCAACATATGACATTTGCAATTCCTCCTAAGGATTATTTTATTGTGAGTAGAACTTAGTTGTAAAATTTATACCTATTCTTTTATAAATTATCACACAGGCAGATTTAATTTTGAAAGTCTGATGTAGAAAAATGTCATTTTTACACCGTTAATCCGCCATTGTATCTACTACCCATACTATGATTATACCACTCATTTTGAAATTTTCAACTTCAAATACTTCATTTTAAGTATTTTTGTGAATATTATCCAATTATAATAATCAAAATTCATCATTATGTAAATTTATTATGTTTTGAAGGAATTAAAACACAATCTTTCATTTCCTCCTTTAGTATTACAAATTAAAAATGCCCCAAAAGCAACCCTCCGCTGCTTTTGGGGCAAGATATATTTTTTGCTAACACTTAAATTTCGTCGTCTATGAAGAAAGGACAATATTCATCATCGTCTTCGTCGAATATTTCTATGTAGCTTTCTCCGTAAAGGAGACCAAGTGTTTCGTTATTATTAAATAAATCCTGATCCTTCACTTTATCACCACCCTAACAAAATTTTAATATACCGCAAATAATTTTAACAATTATGATAATATCTATCTGAATATTATGTTAACATTATAACACTACTTTTGATAAATGTCAACTATTATTTATTTGTAAATTACTTGTTGACAAATTTAAATACCAAACTATAATTATTGATAGGAAATACTGATTGTTTTTTAGAAGGTATGAAGGTATATTAATGAATAGTTTTTTGTCCGAAAGCGACGGAATAGTTAACGCACTTAAATCTTTTTCTATTTTTCATAGAATAATTTTTGACAACATCAACCTTAGGGAACACAATCTATCTAAATCTCAGATATATATTTTGCTCTCCCTTGTATATGGAAAAAAGCTTACTGTAAGCAATATTGCAAGGATGACCTCCACATCAAAGGAGCAGACCAGCAGAGCGATTTCCGCACTTGTAAAAGAGGGATATGCCGAAAAGAACTTTGACACTAATAACAAGAGAATTGTTCTTATCAGTATGACAAACAAGGGTTATGACCTACTGACACAGGGGCGTGAAAGCGTTAACCAACGAATCAGAGAAAAATTTAGCCTACTTTCTGAAGAAGAACAAAAAGACTTCTTAAATTCAATGAAATGTGTTTTTGATACCTTTAAGAAGATTTCTGCAATTAATATTGAAAACCGCAACAGCTAAAGCTTTGGGACTGTACAAATTTATCTTTGTACAGTCCCTTTTTTCATTATATAATGCCCTGAACATTTTTTATGTAGGGACATTTTTCTACAATATTTTCAAGTATAGAATTGGCCTTATTACTATTGATATGAGAAACTATGTTTTTTTCAAGCACGATACCGCACTGAACCTCTGCCATAACAGGGATAAACTGTGCAGAAATAAGGTATTTATCTGCGTTATCATCATTTTTATTAAGAGTGGGATTTAACAGCACAATTCCTATATGACAAACCTTGTTGCCATTTGTGCAAAGTAGTAAATCGCCCTTTTGCATTATTGATACACCAGCACTATTATTC
>JAXESA010000029.1:0-2054 GCA_034116205.1 Ruminococcus sp.
TTGTCTATGACAAGCCGGAAACGGTGTTTGACTATTTTGACAAAGAGGACTTTATTTTTATCAGCGAGCATACTCGTGTTGGCGAAAGGGTAAAGGGAGCAGAATTTCAGTACAAAGAGGATATGACGGAGTTCTTCAGCCAGGGTATCCTTTGCAAAGGCCTTGACAAATTCTCAATGTGCTACAAGGAATTCATTGAGGTAATTAATCAAAGGCATACTGTATTCTTAGATAACTTTACCTCAGGTCATTTTGATTTGCCCTTAAGCGACATCGTAACCTTTAACATCAAGCAACTTCCCCTGTGGAACGGTGCTGTTTCTGTTCTCTGTGAGGATTTAAGTGACTTTTACAAGGAAAGAACAACTGTTGTCATACTGGCAGGAACGGAAAAATCCGCAAAAAATCTTGCTATGGAGCTTGACGAAAAAGGTTTTAGAGCAAGATATGTTAACGACCTAAAGGTTGCTGAGCAGGGCAATATCTATGTTATGGCTGGGGCTTTGTCAGGCGGATTTGAACTTTTGCAAACTGACTTTTACCTTATTACCTACGGTCAGTCAATGGCAAAGCCAAAGAGAAAAGTAAAAAGCAAAAAACAAGGTCAGGAGATTTACTCACTTGCAGAGCTTAGTAAGGGTGACTATGTTGTACACTCCACCCACGGTATTGGTGTTTTCAGCGGTATTCACAAGCTTGATGTACAGGGTGTAAAAAAGGATTACATAAAAATCACCTACGCAAAGGGTGATGTCCTTTATGTTCCTGTAACACAGCTTGATTTGGTGGCAAAATATATCGGTCCAAGGGATAACAACCACGTAAAGTTGTCACGACTTGGTGGTGCAGATTGGCAAAAGACAAAGTCCAGAGTGCGAACAGCTGTTAAGGATATGGCTAAGGAGCTTTCCAAGTTATATACAGAGCGAATGCAGGCAAAGGGTTATGCATTTTCTCCCGACGGTGAATGGCAAAGGGATTTTGAGGCTAAATTTATGTATGATGAAACCCCTGACCAGCTGAGATGTGCCGACGAAATCAAGGGGGATATGGAAAGACTTGCGCCAATGGACAGACTTCTTTGCGGTGATGTTGGCTTTGGTAAAACCGAGGTTGCCCTAAGGGCGGCATTTAAGTGTGTGTGCGACAGTAAGCAATGCGCAATACTTTGTCCAACAACCATCCTTGCATGGCAACACTATCAATCAATTCTCAGCAGATTTGACGGTTATCCCATAAGAATAGAGCTGTTGAGCCGATTCAGAACTCAGAAACAGCAAAAAGAGATAGTTGAAAAGCTAAAGCGTGGAGAAATTGATATTGTGGTTGGTACTCACAGACTTGTTCAAAAGGATGTGGTTTTCCACGATTTAGGTCTTGCAATAATTGACGAGGAGCAAAGGTTTGGAGTTGCCCATAAGGAAAGGTTTAAGGAAGTATGCAAAAATGTTGATGTCCTTACCTTATCCGCTACACCAATTCCAAGAACTCTCAATATGGCTATGAGTGGTATTCGTGATATGTCTGTGCTGGAGGAAGCCCCAACAAACCGTCAGCCTGTTCAAACTTATGTCCTTGAATACGACCCTGCTGTTATCCACGAGGCTATCCGCAGGGAGCTTCGCAGGGGCGGTCAGGTTTTCTATCTCCATAACAATGTTGAGTCAATAAGCGCCAAGGCGGTTGCACTGTCCGAGGCAATTCCAGAGGCTAAAATAGCGGTTGGTCACGGAAAAATGTCAGAAAACGAGCTGTCTGACATATGGGCAAAGATGATTAATCAGGAAATCAATGTCCTTGTCTGCACCACCATAATTGAAACAGGCGTTGACCTACCAAATGCAAACACATTAATAATAGAAAACGCAGAGAATATGGGGCTTTCCCAGCTACACCAGTTAAGGGGAAGAGTTGGCAGAAGTCCACGCAGAGCCTATGCCTACTTCACCTTTAACCCTCATAAGGTGCTTTCGGATATAAGTCAAAAAAGGCTTAATGCAATTCGTGAGTTTACCGAATTTGGAAGTGGCTTTAAGATTGCTATGAGGGATTTG
>JAXESA010000030.1:0-4564 GCA_034116205.1 Ruminococcus sp.
TTCTTTCGTGGATTATTCAACAAATCAGTTGAATTCTACTGATATTTCTATATCTTTTGGATTCCATTATGGCAAAAAAGAAGATTCTTTGGACATTGAATGTGTTAAGAATCTTATTGAAGAATTGGAACTTAATGAAGAAATTATTAATCAAATTACTTTAGAATATTATAATGGTGAGAAGAAAAAAACTGCACTTTATAAGAATAGTAGTCTTGTAGTTGATTATTATTTTGATTTTAGGGGAGAGTATCTGCCTTCTGAGTATTTGCTAAATAATTGTGAGACAGCATTTCAAAGCGAGATTATGAGATATCGACCAAGAATGATTGAAATTAAGTCGAACGAGAAATCTATTTCGCAAGTAATGGGACCCTTAAAACTTGATTGGAATCCGACAGAATCATTTGAAGACTAATTTATATAATAAAAGAGGGGGAGATATTATTAAAACTTTTTTTAAAAATTTTAAAATAGAGATTTTCTTCACTTTAGGATTTATTATATTTTTGTTAATATGTATGTTTTGTCAAAATAGTATTTGGTTAAGAAGTACAGGTGACTTTTTAGAAAAATATTTAAATAGTAATAGATTGGGATATATTATAAGCATTTTCTCCATTGTAATAGGTTTTTATTTAACTATTGCAACCATTGTATCATTATCAATTATCAATGTTAGTAAAGCGATACTATTATCACAGTCTGATAAACCTATATTGATGTTAATTATGTTGGGTATTTCAGAAAATTTATTATGTGTTCTTTTATGTACACTTATTAGTGATTTTTCGTCAGTTTTTGTTAGTTTTATTATTTTGTATTTTTTAGTAATTTCTATTATAACTTTTATAAAATTTATAAATTTTATAAGATCCCTATTTGGCACAAATATGAAATCTATGAAAGAAGAAATAAAGGTAAAAGAGTATAATGAACAGGAACTGTTCATTACTCTTGAAAAAATTGAGAAAAATACAAGAAAACAGGATAAATAACATTGAAAAGGTTAAGCGCTGCTTAGCCTTTTCTTTTGCATTTTAATAAAGAGAGGTGGTGGATTTGGCAAAGGGAAAATATCAGAAGTGGCTTGAACCTGAAAATCTTATACTACTTGAAGGCTGGGCAAGGGACGGTCTGACTGATGAGCAGATTGCTAAAAAAATCGGAATAAATGTAGGCACTCTTTATGACTGGATAAAGAAATATCCCAAGATTTCCAAGTCCCTAAAAAAGGGCAAGGAAGTTGTTGACTTTCAGGTTGAAAACGCTTTGCTGTCTTCAGCTCTTGAGGGGAACACAACCGCTCAAATTTTCTGGCTTAAAAACCGCCGACCTGACAAATGGAGGGATAAGCAGAAAGAGGATACCAACGCAGAGGCTCTTGAAAGACTGGATAACATCCTGCTTGAAATCAAGAAAGACGCTGTTAATTCTACAAAGGAATAATAAAAATGGGATATACGCAAAAGCAAAAAGAATATATTACAAGGGCAAATCACCGCTGGAATATCAAAAGCGGTGCAGTTCGTTCCGGCAAGTCTTATGTTGATGTTACCGCTGTTGTACCAATGCGGATAAGAGAGCGTGTTGGAAAAGACGGTCTTGTACTTATTATCGGGGTCAGTAAAGAAACTATAGAACGAAATGTTTTACAGCCTATGCGTGAAAAATACGGCAAGGACATTGTGGGGACTATCAACAACCGCAACATTGCTGTGGTTTGCGGTGAGCCTGTGTATTGCCTTGGTGCTGAAAAGGTTAGTCAGGTTGCAAAGATACAGGGTGCAAGCGCAAAGTATGTTTACGGTGATGAGGTTGCCAAATGGAACGAAGATGTATTTAATATGCTTAAATCCCGACTTGACAAGCCTTACAGTTGTTTTGACGGCTCCCTTAACCCTGAGCACCCAACCCACTGGCTGAAAAAGTTTATTGACAGTGACGCAGATATTTATTTGCAGGAGTACACAATATTTGATAATGAATATCTTTCAAATGATTTTGTTAAAAATCTGTGTAACGAATATGAAGGTACTATCTACTATGACAGACTTATACTCGGTAAATGGGTTCGTGCCGAGGGCGCTATATACCGCAAGTTTGCGGACAATCCTAAGAACTATTACTGTGAGATTGTAAATAAACACACCGACAGTCCGCACAAGCAGTTTTTAACCTCTCAACTTAACGATATAACAATCGGTGTTGACTTTGGCGGTAACGGTTCGGGGCATAGTTTTGTGGCTACTGCAAATGTTGATGACTATAAATATTTAGTTGCCCTGAAAAGCGAAAGGCACTTCGGAGATTATGACAGCAACGACATTGACAGGCTTGTACTTGAATTTGCACAGTCTGTTTTTGATTTATACGGTGATGTGTACAAGGTTTATTATGACAATGCTGAAACTGTACTTGGCAGAGGTCTGAAAAGAGCCTTTGAAAAGAAATTCCCTGATGTAATAGTAAGATGTGCAAGGAAAGAAATTATTAACGACCGAATACGCTGTACAAACAGGCTTATAGGCGCTAATAGGTTTTACTTCACAGACGGATGTGAAACCCTTAAAACTGCACTGAGCGAGGCTGTATGGAACAGCAAGGTACAAACAGATGAACGGCTTGACGACGGAACATCTGACATTGACAGTTTAGACGGTTTTGAATACACATTTGAAAGGGATATGAGTAAATATATCAAAGCGGAATAGGTGGTGAATTATGAGTTTTATGGACAGTTTAAGAAATTTTTTGGGGAGATTATTCCCCATTAAAGATATAAAAACAGCTCTTAACATAAAGGTTGCCTTATCGGAAACAATGCTCAAGCATATTGAACTGTGGCAGAACTGTTACAGCGGTAATGCCCCTTGGCTTGATGAATATGTAGTAAGCATTGGTCTTGAAGAGGCTGTTTGTACTGAATTTGCAAATATTGTTTTCAATGAAATGGAGGCAAGCGTCAGCAACGAAAAACTTGACAAAATTTTTAAAGATGCCATTGATGATATTAACGAGAATTTTCAATCAGGCTTTGCCACAGGGGGAATTATCCTGAAACCACTTGGCAAGGATAAAGGGATTCAGTATGTACCTGCAAATGAGTTTATCCCTGTTGAGTATGACAGCAAAGGAAAACTTTTAAAGGTTATTTTCCCTGACTTCAAAAAACTTGGGGACAGTTACTACACAAGGCTTGAATATCACTCCTTGGATGATAATGGATTGACTATTACAAACACCGCCTATATATCCTCTGACCCGAATTTCCTCGGCAGAGAAATCCCTTTATCCGCTGTGGAAGAATGGGGAGATATTCCTCCGTCTGTCAATTATCCGTTAATGACAAGACAAGCATTCGGATATTACAGGAATCCAAAGAAGAATAACATTGACAACAGCAAAACACCGATTTCCATTTTCAACAAGGCTATTGAAATTTTCAAAAAGGCTGATATTCAGTTTGGCAGAATGGACTGGGAATTTGAAAGCGGAGAAAGAATGGTCTTTGCTGATGAAAGTCTGTTTAAGGGCAAGGGTAAAAATAAATTCTTGTCTAAGCTTAAGAACAGACTTTTCAGAAAGGTGGACGCTGACGGTGATGTTAATAACCTTATCAAGGAGTATTCACCCGAATTTAGAATTGACCCCTTAAAGACAGGTCTTGAAGAAATCAAAAGGACTATTGAATTTTGCGTAGGACTTGCCTATGGTGATTTGTCAAACACTTCAAATGTTGATAAAACAGCAACGGAGGTTAATGCGGCAAAGCAAAGGAAATATAACACTGTGACAGCAATACAGAAGAATGTTAAGGATTGCCTTGAGGATTTAGTTTTTGCTTTGGCTTTTTACAATTCAATGACAACAAGCGGATATGAATTTGCCTGTGTGTTTAAAGACAGCATTCTTACTGATGAAGATACTGAACGCAAGCAGGATATACAGGATGTTAATATGGGCGTTATGTCAAAGGCTGAATATAGAGCTAAATGGTATGGCGAGGACGAAAAGACAGCACAAAGCAGACTTCCTGAAAACGCAGAGGTGCTTGAATGATTTTTTCGTCCGGTGAAATTGAAGGTATTCCTGTTAATCTTGTACGCACCTTTTCAGATATGGAAAACAGGGTAGTGTCAAGAATTGTGGAAACTCTGATGGAGAACGGTTCCGACATTACAAGGGCTGTTGACTGGCAACTTCACAGGCTTAATGAACTTGGAAAAACAGACAGGGAAATAAAGGCTGAAATACAAAAAGCTCTTAAACTTTCTGATGAAGAGATAGACAGGGTGTATTCAGATGTCCTAAAAGAAAGTTATACAAGGGACAAAACATTATATGATGATATGGGACAAGTCTTTATTCCTTATGAGGATAACGAAGAATTAAAACAGTTTGTTTCCGCTGTAACAGAGCAAACAAAGGACGAATGCAGGAACATTACACAGTCCTTAGGCTTTGCAAAGAAACAGCCTAACGGAAAGATAACCTACACTCCATTAGGTGACTTTTACAGAGATAAGCTGGACAGCGGTTTAATGGAGATTGCAACAGGCAT
>JAXESA010000031.1:0-4455 GCA_034116205.1 Ruminococcus sp.
ACCTTCGTGAACATATCCGCAGATTGCACAAACCCATTTTGCCATTTTATTTTCCTCCTAATTATTAATTAAAATTTATAATTATCTGCAATGACTGCATTTTCCGTAGTAGGTGACAACCTTTTTTTCAACTGCAAAGTCGTCACCAACAACAGCCTTGTCATCAACAGGTAATTCTTCATTGAACAAATCAGTAATTCTGCCACACTCTGTACACACAAGGTGGGTATGAGGCTCAACTCGTCCGTCAAGGCGTTCCTCCCCATTAAGGGTACACACGCTCAAAGCCGATCCATCCTCTTTAAAAAGCCCGATATTCCTGTAAACAGTGCCAAGGCTAAGGTCGGGATAATCTGCCTTGAGAGATTCGTAAATCTGCTTGGCAGAGGGATGATCAGTACGGGACTTTAGCATATCATAGACAGCCTGTCGTTTAGTGCTGAAATTTCGTCTCATATCTATCCTCCAAAATAATAATCATTACTGATTTAAAATAATTTTACCACATATTTTTGTTTTTGTAAATAGAAAATCAGTAATATTCTTAAAAATTTTGAATAATTATTTATGGAAATAGATTTTGCGCCTTTACCCGAGTGAATGTTACCAATTTATTAGTAGCACCATAGTCAAGGGCTTAGGCGGTCAGGAGTGTCACTATGCCAACATTATTTTTAAGTCCGTCAGTACAGGAATTTAACCCATATGTTGACGGAGGAAACGAAGAATATTATATGAACCTTATTGCAGACGCAATGGAGCCTTATCTTACTGCGTCGGGAATCAATTTTGTAAGGAACAACCCCGATACCACCACAAGGCAGGTTATTGCCGAAAGCAACAAGGGCAACTACGACCTGCACCTTGCCATCCATTCAAATGCATCCCCCGAAACCATAAAGGGACAGCAACAGGGGGCGGACATCTACTACTACCCCACATCATCAAGGGGCAAGCGCTTTGCCGAGATTATTCAAAGAAATTACAAAACAATATATCCAAACCCCAACAATGTTGACATTATCCCCACCACCTCCCTTGGAGAAGTTCGCCAGACAAAAGCGCCGGCTGTTTTGATTGAAGTAGGCTACCACGACAACAGGCAGGACGCACAATGGATAAGGGATAACATAGGTAATATTGCAAGGGTGCTTGCCCAAAGCGTTGCAGAGTATTTTAATGTTCCCTTTAAAGAGCCAAATACTTGATTATTCTTTCAGATTTGTTATAATATATTCGTACAAAATAAAATTAATATGTAGCTAGCAATCTATGTGTGAACCCACACCTGGGCTCACACATTTAGTTTATCAGAAATTCTTGTTCTTTTTGTTGTTCTGGTTCTGATTTTGGTTATTATTCTGGTTATTATTCTGCTTTTGATTCTGATTATTATTCTGGTTGTTTTTATTTTGATTGTTGCTCATAAAAACACCTCCCTTTCATATAAAGCATTTGCAAAGAAAAAGGAAATATACAGATGGAAAAATTTTTTTCGGAAATTAAAAAATTGATTCCAAACGAATATGAAGAGTTTTTAAGACTTTACAATACCCCACAACCTTACAAAGGATTAAGGGTAAACACACTTAAGTGTGACGCAGAAAAGCTGAAAGGCCTTTTGGATTTCCCTCTTAAAAAATCCCCCTTTTGTCCCACAGGGTATTACTATCCAAGCACAGTAAACGGACTGGGTAAAACGCCTCTACATCATGCAGGAGCATTCTATATTCAAGAACCCTCTGCCACTTCTGCTGTCACAATGCTTGGTGTTCATCCCGGAGATAAAGTGCTGGATATGTGCGCCGCCCCGGGGGGAAAAAGCACACAGATTGCTGACGCACTTAAGGGCAAGGGTATTCTTATTTCCAACGAAATTGTAAAGAGCAGAGCTAACATTCTTCTTTCAAACATAGAGAGGATGGGTGTTAAAAATTGTATTGTAACCTCCTGTCATCCACAGGTGATAAGCGAGCATTTTGAAAACTACTTTGACAAAATTTTGGTAGATGCCCCTTGTTCCGGCGAGGGACTGTTCCGAAAAGACAAGGTTGCAAAAACTGAATGGAGCTACGAACACACCCTTACCTGTGCTGTAAGACAGCTTGAAATTCTAAACAGCGCAAAACACTGCCTTAAGGAGGGCGGTGTGATGGTATATTCCACATGCACCTACAACGAAAGGGAAAACGAGGGCGTTATACAGAAATTTATTCAGGAAAATCCCGAATTTGAAATTGTTGACAGCTGTGCTGATTTTGGCAGAAACACCTTGGGATATGCCAAAAGAATCTTCTTAAATGACGGCGGAGAAGGTCATTTTTGCTGTAAACTACGGAAAAACACATCACCGGGGGGATATACTTCCTCTTTTGAATATGGTAGAATAAGGAATAAGGAAGAAATTTTAGATTTTTACGATAGCGTTTTTGTAAATCGTCCCTTTGGTGAGAAAATTCATATTGCAGGGGACAAGATTTATCTTTTACCTGATGATATGCCTGACATTACCGGAATTAATGTTTTGCGCTGTGGAATACTTTTGGGCGAATTCAAAAAGAATAGAATTGAGCCTTGCCACAGCGCTTTTATGGCGACAAATCCGGAGGAAAACAAAAACTGTGTTGACTTTGATACAAACAGCGACGAAATCAAGAAATTCCTCCATGGCGAAACAATAGCAATAGACAGTAGTATCAAAGGCTATACAGCAGTTTCTGTGAATGGAATTGTCACTGGATTTGGTAAAGCAAGTAACGGTGTGCTGAAAAATAAATACCCCAAGGGGTTAAGGAATTTATAAAGAAATTTATAGAAAAGAGATATTATGGACGGACTTTCTAACATTGGCACAATTAAAGAAATTCTGACAAGGCACGGATTTAAGTTCAGCAAAAGTATGGGTCAGAATTTTATTATCAACCCATCAATTTGCCCTAAAATGGCAACAATGTGCGGAGCAAAAAAGGGTGTTGGAGTTCTTGAGATAGGTCCGGGAATCGGGGTACTTACCAATGAGCTTTGTAAAAATGCAGATAAGGTGGTATCCATTGAGCTTGATAAACGGCTTATTCCTGTTCTTGCCGAAACTATGGCGGAGCATAAAAACTTAAAACTTATCAACTGCGATGTTATGGAGGCAAATCTTCAAGAAATTATAGAGCAGGAGTTCGGAAGTCTTGATGTTGTTGTCTGCGCCAACCTTCCATATTACATCACTTCCCCGATTATTATGCGACTTTTAGAGGAGAAACTCCCCATAAAGTCAATTACAGTTATGGTGCAGAAAGAAGCGGCGGACAGGCTTACAGCAGAAGTTGGCTCACGAAACAGCGGAGCGGTAACTGTTGCTGTTGCTTATTATAGCAATCCACAGCTACTGTTTAATGTTTCAAGGGGTTCATTTATGCCAAGTCCAAATGTAGATAGTGCAGTTATAAAACTTGATATTGCAGAAAATTCAAAAGTTTCTGTAAAAAAAGAATCAGACTTTCGCCGAGTAGTAAAAGCTGGCTTTTCTCAGAGAAGAAAAACCTTGTCAAACAGCCTGTCCTCTGGTTTAGGAATACCAAAGGATAAGGCTAATATGCTGATAGAAAAGGCAAATTTGACTGCAAGCGTACGAGCAGAAAAGCTTAGTCTTGATGATTTTGGCAGGCTTGCAGACTGCCTCACGGAGTACGAAAATGAAGAGATTTAAAGGTATATTACTTAAAATTTTTAGTAAAAGAGAAAAGAAAAAGCGTTGGAATTGGATTTTTAGAGTTGGTGTAATTTTACTTGCACTGGGAATCGCTTTGACTATTACAGCCATTGTCATGACCAATATTGCCAACACAGAAAACTTAAAGATTTTTAGTCTTGATCCAAACGACCTTTCTTCATATTGTGGAATGGGTGCATGTTTTGTGGCCATTGTTGGAATTTTCTTCATCTTTTGCGGTAAGGTTGAAAGTAAAAAGGATAATTAAAATACACTTTATCGGCTCCCACAGGGAGCCTTTGTTTTACTAACATTTCGCTGAAAAGGGAATACCTCATCCGATGGAGGCTTTGTTTAGTCCATACTTTCCTATAACCTGATAGTGTCGGCTTAGATACTACTGCTTTAGGGAAACACTGAATTTCCTATCCAAGTATTTCCTAAACCTCAACTGCCTGCGAACAAACCCTTCACCGCCCCTTTACACAATGGAGGCTGTCTGTAAGCCAAAATACCGGTTTGAAAACTGAACAAAAATGTCAAAAACACCCACCTGAAAACAGGTGGGTGTCATTGTTATTTGTTATAAGCTATTATTAAGAACTAATTAAATTACTTCTTAACTGTAACCTTACATGTTGCAGACTTCTTAGAACCGTCAGCTGCAGTAAATCTAACACTTGCTGAACCCTTCTTTAAGCCCTTAAGTGTAGCGTACTTACCGGAAGCAATCTTAGAAGTCATAACCTTTA
>JAXESA010000032.1:0-12359 GCA_034116205.1 Ruminococcus sp.
GAAAAGGGAGATTAAAAATGCCCTTTACCTCCACTTTGAAATGGAGGACAACCCATCCCTTAGCAAAAAGATGATAGCACGGTACGAAAGCCTTTACAGCGGAGCCTTTTACGAAAGGTTTGTAAAGGGCAGATGGGTAGCTGTGACTGGTGCTGTTTATCCCTTTATGGATAAGGACGAGTCGTTCCCCGATGTTCCCAATGTGGAGTTTGAGGAATATGCAGTTTCCTGTGACTACGGTACTGTAAACCCTGCATCCTTCGGACTGTGGGGCAGATACGAAAATGTGTGGTACAGAATAGAGGAATACTACTTTAATTCCCGAAAAGAGGGCTACCAAAAGACAGACGAGGAGCATTATCTTTCGCTGAAAAGCCTTGTAGGAGGCAGAAAGCTAAGGTGCATAACCGTTGACCCGTCAGCCGCCAGCTTTATTCAAGTTATTAAGCGTCACGGTGAATTTTCTGTTATCCCTGCAAAGAACAATGTGATTGACGGAATACGCAGGGTTTCCACAGCACTGAAAAACGGTGAGATAAAAATATGCTCCACCTGTCGTGACAGCATCAGGGAATTTTCCCTCTACCGTTGGGACGAGAAAAACGGAATGGACAATCCAATCAAAGAAAATGACCACGCTATGGACGATATAAGATATTTTGTAACAACAATTTTAGACGGTGGAAGTGGCTTTGTTGCCATAGCCACCAGAAGATAGGAGATTTATGGGTTTATTTAAGAGAAAGAAAAAGGTGAGCAAGGCGATTATTCAGTCGGCGCCTGTCAGGGGCAAGGAACATCCCTTTTCCTTAATAAGTTCCTATCAGCCCCTTGGAAATGTTGAGCTTGAACTTTATTCTTCACTAAGAGAGGCAGTCCCCCTTATAGACGCCGCCATTGGCAAGTTAAACCGCCTTATGGGTACCTTTACCGTTGAATGTGAAAACAAGTCAACTCAAAAACAGGTTGAGGAGTTTTTTCGTGAGGTGAATGTGTGTCAGGGTAACAGGGGGATAGGCACCTTTATTTCCACCTACTTTGACCAGCTTTTGACCTACGGTGAGGCTGTGGGGGAAATAGTCCTTGACAGCAGTAGAAATGGGATAAAAGCCCTTTACAACACAAATTTAAGGGATGTAACCCTTTATCCCCACAAAGACACTATGGAGCTTGTTGCCTACAAAAACGACAACGGTGTTGAGAAAAAGCTACCCTATCAATCCCTTATTCTCACCACACTCCTTAATCCCGAGCCCGGCAGAGCAAAGGGTACATCAATACTAAAGGGACTGCCATTTGTCAGCGAAATTCTGCTTAAGATTTTTAATTCCGTTGGTCAAAACTGGGAGAGGGTGGGTAACATCCGATTTGCAGTTACCTACAAGCCCGACAGCAATTCAGGTACCTCAGCCTACACAAAAGAGAACGCACAGCAGATTGCTGATGAGTGGTCAAGGGTGATGGGTGACAAAAACAACACCTGTGACTTTGTGTCGGTGGGGGATGTTTCAATCAAAACCATCGGTGCAGATAATCAAATTCTTGACTGTGATGTGCCTATCCGCCGTATCACCGAGCAGATAGTTGCAAAGCTTTCTGTACCGCCCTTCCTTTTGGGACTTAGCTGGAGTACAACGGAACGAATGAGCAGTCAGCAGGCAGATATTCTCACAAGTGAGCTTGAATATTACAGAGAAACACTAAACCCTGTGATACTGAAAATTGCAAGGATGTTTCTGAACCTAAAGGGGATTGACGAAAAGCTGACGGTAAGCTGGAACCACATCAATTTACAGGATGAGCTTGAGCTATCTGAAGCAAGGCTTAACAATGCAAACGCCCTAAAAATCGAAAAGGAAGTTGAAATGGATTTTGGCATAAAAGAGGGCGAGGACGGAATTATTGAGGAGGTGTGATATGAAGAAAGGCTTGATAGTAAAGTCGGGGGACAGCACCGATATGGATATGAAGCTCATCAACGAGTATTCAAGGAGAACACTAACTAAAGACGAGGTATACACATTTTCGGTGGTGTTGTGCGACAACGACATTGACAGGGATTTTGAAAGGTTCACCGTTGAAGGTCTGTTTACATTGCAAAAGCTGTTTTTGGGCAAGACGGGAATATTTGACCACAACCCCACAGCAAAAAACCAGACTGCAAGAATTTTTCAGACAGAGGTTGAGTCTGTTGAGGGGAAAACCACAAAAAACGGCGACCAGTATTTCCGCCTTGTGGCTAAGGCATATATTCCAAAGAGCGACAACCTTATTGAGTTTATCCACAAGATAGACACAGGAATTATTAAGGAGGTAAGCGTTGGGTGCAGTGTTGAAAGGACAGTTTGTTCTGTCTGCGGTAATGATATTCACTCCGTAGAGTGTTCCCACCAAAAGGGCAAAATCTATGACGGTGCACTTTGTTTTGGTGAGCTAACCAACCCCACAGACGCCTATGAATGGAGCTTTGTGGCTGTACCTGCCCAGCGTGAGGCAGGTGTGATTAAATCATTTAAAAAAGGAGAAAAATCTATGGAAAGCATTATTGAATGTTTAAAGTCAGAAAAGGAAATTACCCTTGGCAAGGCTGAAAAAGGTAAAATTCTCTCCTATATCCGCACCCTTGAAAAAGAGGCGCAGGACGGTAGAGAATACCGAAGCAACCTTGTCAGTGAGGTTAAGAAGTTTTCGCTTTTGAGCAAATGTGGAATTTCCTCAACAACAATGGAGTCTATTGTTAACTCCTTGTCGGTTAAGGAGCTTTGTGAGCTTAGAGATGTTTACGAAAAAAGGGCTGATTCTGTTGTTCCCACAGTTCCCCAGACTTATGTAGGGAACAACAATAACAGAGAAAGCAACGAAGGTTTTACTATTTAACAGGAGGTTTTTATGAATATTGATTTTAAAGGATATAACGAGAATATTATCACATTAAAGGCAGACAGCACTCTTCCTGAGGGTACACAGGGTGTTGCTGTAACACTTAACGGTCAGGGTACAGCTACCCTTGCACCGGAAAATAGCTATGTGCTTGGTGTTTGCCTTTCTGTAAGGAACGGTTATGCATCTGTTCAGACAACAGGTTATGCAAGGGTTAAAACAACAGGCACTCTTACCCCGGGTTGTCATCCTATTCTTTCCAACGGTAACGGTGGAGTAGCGGAAAAGGAAGCCGGTAGGCTCCACTTTGTCCTTGACAGCGTTGACGGTGAAGCAGGAATTTTATTTTAATTTAAATTACATTTAGGAGGAATTTTTATGAGCAAATACGAAAATATTTCACTTGAAAAGGGTATGTACGGTGTAAGGGGTAAATCCTTTACACAGGTGCTGGAGGAACTTGACCCGTCAGAGAATTATCAGGGTACTGCCCTTGAAGGTCTTGACGCATTTTCAAGACAGCTAAAGCGTTTTGACATTAAGGTGTCAGGCAGTGGCTCCGATACTGTTGACAAGTTCTTTTCCACAAGCTCCTCTGCCGCACTTTTCCCTGAATACATAAGCAGGGCGGTAAAGCAGGGTATGGAGAGAGCCGATGTGCTTTCTGACCTTGTGGCTACAACAACTATGATTGAGGGTATGGACTACCGTTCCATCACCTCAACACCAACAGAGGACGACAAGTCACTAAAGGTTGTTATGGAGGGTGCAACTATCCCACAGACAACTGTTAAAACACAGGAAAACCTTGTCCGCCTTAACAAGCGAGGCAGAATGCTTGTGTCCTCTTACGAGGCAATCAGATTCCAGCGCCTTGATTTGTTCACAGTAACATTAAGACAGATTGGCGCATATATTGCAAGAGCACAGCTTATGGACGCCATTGATGTCATTGTAAACGGTGACGGTAACAACAATCCTGCACCTGAAATTGCAGTTTCAAGTACAGGCTCAATCAAGTATGAGGACCTTGTTTCACTTTGGACAAAAATGGCGCCATATGAGCTGAATACAATCATTGCCCCAACAGCTCCAATGCAAAAGCTCCTTATGCTTAACGAAATGAAGGACTCTTCAGCAGGACTTAACTTTCAGGGAACAGGCAAGCTGATTACACCTTTGGGTGCAAATGTAATTCATACACCAGAAATTCAGGGTGAATACATTATCGGTCTTGACAAGAACTGCGCCCTTGAAATGGTAAAGGCTGGGGAAGTTCAGACTGAATACGACAAGCTGATTGACCGTCAGCTGGAAAGAGCGTCAATTACATCTATTGCAGGCTTTGCAAAGATTTATAACGACGCCGCAAAAATTCTCTCATACGCATAAGAGGTGATTCTTTGAGGATAGAAAGGGTTGCAGAAAGGTTTTCTCTTCTTTCAGGACTTGAGGGAGAGGAGCTTACAAAATGGACACCTTTGATTAAGGACTCTGTAGCGTATGTTTCTGCCTTGATAAAGCCTGGGGTAAAGGTGTCAGAACATCTTGAACTCCTTGAATCTGCCTCGGCAAGTTATGCCTACTATAAGTGGATTTTGTGCAGTGAAGAAAAGGACACAAGCTCCTTTAAAGCAGGAGATTTAACTGTGTCACAAAGTCACAGCGGAGCAACCGCAGATTGGGCTTATCAGCTTTGGAAGCAGAGCCTGGGTGAAATTGCAGACATAACGGTGCCTTGTAACTTTTACTTTAAAGGGGTGGTGGTATGAACATAACCACCTCGGTGACGAATTCAATCCGTTCCTACGGAAGTGACATCACAATCTTAGGCAAGGATAAAATCACATCAACCACAGGCTTTATACAGCCTATCAGCTACCACAGCTCAAATTACAACGACTTTGATTGTACCGATATTTCAAGGCGTGATAATATCCGCTATTTGATGATTGCACAGAAGGATGCTGATTTGTGCAGTGGTGACAATGTGGTGCTTTGCGACACCACCTACAATGTTATCAGAGTACAGTACTATGTTTACAGGAATAAGCTCCTGTACAGATGGGCAATACTAAGGTTGTATTACCCTTTACAGGAGGATGATTTTGATGACAGTGCTAAACAGTAAGGTTGAAGAAATAATCAAAGAGATTAAAACCGACCACAGCCTTGATGGAGTAAAATTTGTCAAGGCGTACAACGGTCGGATAAAGGAAGCTCCCCTTGGAGAAATACTGGTTACTGTTGGCACTGGGGTTGAAACTGTTGGCACCTTTGCAGGAGGATACCTTGGAAACGGAAGTAAAGGGGCAAGAGTTAACTCCAAAATAAAAATGAATGTATATTGTCCCTGCCTTAATGGTGGGGACGGTATCACCCACACAGTAAACACCCTTGTAGATAAAATCAGTTCTGTTGACAGGGAGAACCTTGTGTCGGACATCAGCGTTTCCGAAATAAAATTCAGCAAGGAATACGACGCAGTTTATAGAACTGTTTCCTTTAACCTGGACTACTGCCGGAATAAGGAGGAGTAAATGACTGAACATACAGATAAAATAAAGGATGTTGTAATCACCATAAACGGAAGTGTTGTTGGTGGGTGTGTAGATTTTAACACAGAAGAAAGCCAAGGCAGTCAAAGCCTTTATGAATACTTAAAATCAAATCCCTATGAAATTATCAAGGGAAAAACTAAGTATATGGTTACTCTTAAAATGACAGGTAACAGCAATAATTATTCCGTAAAGGAAATATGCTTTAATTTTACTCAAAGGGGCTACACCCTTACATATTATGATTGTGCCTTGCTGTGGGACAGAAACTATACGCAAAGTGGTGAGGTTTACCGTGAAATTAAGATAGAGGCAGGAGGTAGAAATGTCACTAAGTATCAGTGAATATTTTGATTACGCAGACAGCCTTTCCGACAACACCCAAACGTTGCAAATGTCCGAGGCTGTTTGTCAGGATATGAGGCGATACAGCCGGAAAATTTTAAGTGAAAGTGAGGTTTTGTCCTATGGAAATTTCTCCAATGAGGTTTAAAAGCCACACATGGAATTATAACCCCGAAAAAATTAAGATTCTCTCACAAAAAGAGGTTGTGGAGAGCATAGTGCCCCTTGACGACAACATAACAGAAAGCCTTGGAAGAAATGCAAGGGTAGTTACAGGGGAGGGGTGTGTATTCGGTGAAAACTGCTTTGAAGAGTATTACAGTATTTGGGGTGTGTTTCGTGACAATACTCCCGGTGTGCTGTCAATACCTGAATTTGCAGTTATGAATGCCTATTTTACTTCATTTAGCGTTATTGGTGAAGCAACAGATAATTTGATAAGGTACAGCTTTACCTTTACAGAGGTAATGGATACCACAAGGGAAAAATCTCCCAAAACGGTACATATAGCAAGTGATGGTGAAAGCCTTTGGGATATTGCATACAAGTATGATATTACTGTTGAAAAGCTGTTGGAGCTTAACCCGGAATTAAAGCATCCATTTGATGTGACAGAGGGTCTGGAGGTTTCCATATGCTAAAGGTTAATATTTTTGACTGTGACCAAAATATGATTTGTACTGTTTCACCACTTTCCTTAGCAATGCAGATGAGTTTAAAGGTTCCTGCCGATGATGTAACGGTTATTGTTCCATATAAGAAATATAAATCAGGTGTAAGGCTCACAGTAACACGAAATGATGAGTTGATTTTCAAGGGAATAGTTGACGAAGAACAGGTTATTTTCAATTCAACAGGAAAGTTCATCAAGTATGTGGCAAGGTCAATGGCTGGACTTCTCCTTGACAATCAGGCATACCCAATGGAGATAAATTATCCAACCCAGACCTTTTTGGGTAACTGCTACCTTGCTCCTTTTGGAATTGAGTTTGATGAGGGAGAGGATGTGTATGGCGGAGTTATAAATATTGAAATGGGAATGTCGGTGTATGATGTCCTTAACACTTACTGCAATAACAAATTTGGTGTAATCCCCCGAACAGATTCAAAGGGTGTGTTCCACTTTAAAGGTGGAGAAACAGAGAAAAATGTGCTTTTTAGCAATAGCCAAGGGTATAAATATAATTCTTTAACAGAATATAAAAAGTCCTGTGAGCAGATTTCTTCTGTCTTTGTTATGTTAGACGGTGAGAAATATGACTATGAGTTCAAAAATGATGAGGCTGATACCACAGGAGTTATAAGGTGCAGGTATCTTGACGGTTCTATGTACAGCAATACCCCTGCTGTGATGGCGGAGGATATGATAAACAGGTCAAACTGCAATTATCTCTCTGCAAAGCTGACTTGTCCGGGGTGCCTTGCAGATGCCATAGGCGGACAGGCAAAGGTGGATAATGAGGATATGGAAAACTACACATTCATAATTACAGAGCTAAAGTATGTGTTTAATTCTAAAGGAGAAAATACAACTCTTGTTTTGGAAAGGAAGATGTAAATGTGGATAACTAATTACATAGCAAAGGAACGAGGTTCAAACCCTGTGTCCGGTGAGATTACAGGCGGTTCTGCTGTTAATGCAAACGTATTTGCCTCGGGAGAATACAACAATATGAGGGTGGTTTCCCCCTATGGGGTAATTTACAATCCCCCTGTTGGTGCAACAGGAGTTGTACTTCCCACAGAAGGAGGCAATATGCTCCTTGGAGTTTGCCCTGATGAAAATGTTGATTTAAACCCCGGAGAGGTTATGCTGTTCAGTTCAGGTGGCGCAAGCATTGTGCTGAAAAATAACGGTAAAGTCCTCATCAACGGTAAGGAGGTATAGTTTGGCTGATATAGAGCTTGAAAACGGAGGGATAGTCTTTACACCCTCAAAGAGAAATGAGGAAAAGCTGTATGGGGTGCGTGCTGTGTTACAGCGCATCAAAATTGCACTTTCAGTGAGAAAGGGAGATTTTCCTTACTGCAAAGATATGGGAGTTACCATACCTAACAAAGAATACAGTACGAAAAAGGATATAGCCACTCTTGAAATGTACATAAACGAGGCTATTTACCCTGTGTGGGGTTGCAGAGCCAAGGTGCTGAGCTTTGATGAAGAAAATATGACAGCAAATATTAGGATATATTTTTGTGATGATTTTTACGAAACGGAGGTGAAGTTGTGTGGTAAGCTATGATGAAATTTTGAGCCGTATGGAAAATGCGTATAAAGAAAAAACAGATGTAATTCCCGACGAAAATTCCGATACAGGAATTAAGTTAAGGGTGCTTGCAGGGGAAATTTTTAATATGGGTACAGAGCTTGAGTGGTTCAAGCGCCAGATGTTCCCCAGCACCGCAACAGGAAAATACCTTGACTATCACGCCAAGGAAAGAGGACTTACAAGAAGGAATTCAAACCGTTCCAGCGGATATGTGTACTTTGCTTTGGAATATGCTATTGATACTGATGTTACAGTCCCGGCCGGTACAAGACTGACCACACTTGGTAAAAATCCATTGCGTTTTGTTACCACCGAAACTGGTGTTATTTCTGCCGGTACAACCTACACCAAGGTTCATACTGTTTCTGAAAAGGGTGGCAAGGAATATAATGTTCCTGCAAATGCAATTTGTTCGGAAATTACCACCATTAAAAAAATCAGTTTGATAAAAAATATCCAGCCTATGACAGGTGGTACTGATGAGGAGAGTGACGAGGAGTTAAGGTCAAGACTTATGTATTTGTACCGAAATCATAACAACGGTACAAACATTGCCTACTACAAGGCCCTTGCAGAAAGTGTTGATGGAGTACACTCCGCAGGAGTCGTTCCGAGAAATCGTGGTGTTGGAACCGTTGATATTTTTATTGCAAAGGATGCCTCCACAGCCGACAGCGCCCTTATTTCAAAGGTGCAAAGCATTGTAAGTAAGCAAAGGGAGGTAAATGTTGACGCATCTGTACTGGCAGCGTCAAGAGCCTATGTAAATGTAGGTGTTGCAATAGAGGTTGAGCAGGGCTACGACAGTGATGAGGTAAAGAGTAATTGTGATGCTGTGGTTAGGGAATATGTTGCCTCCCTTGGCGTTGGTAAGTCATGCTTTATGTCAAGAATAGGTGAGAAGATACAGAATGTTGAGGGTGTAGTAAGGTATAGGTTTGACACTGACATAAGCTTTGATGTTGTGGTGAATAGCAAAGCCTTTCCTATTGTAAGAGAAGTAATCATAACGGAGGATATATAATGACAATCTACGACAGAATGATGAAGTTGTTATCTGCCTTTAGGGTTTATGATGAAAACAATACATTTCTTGCAGGCGAACTTTATGCCTACGAAACAGGCATTAATATTGCTCTTGATTTACTCCACAATATTGAGGAGGAGTGTTTTGTGGCAACAGCCTCTGACTATGGACTTTACATTAAGGAGCATTACTTTGACTTTGTTCCAAGGAATGTTACCCTCCCAAAAAGAAGAAGTATGCTGATGAGCATACTTTCTGTTGATGAAAATGATTTCACTATTGCAGGAATGAAAAAGTTCCTTAACCAGTATCCAATGGAGTACACAATCAAAGAAAGTCCCAACAATAACACCATTACTATAACACTTGTAAATAACGAGTGGATTTCACAAAATCTTAGCCTTGTAAAAAGCGGAGTTAACAAATTTTTCCCATCTCATTTACAGGTGAATGTTGTGACAAGTTGATATATTAATGGATAATAGAAAAGTCTAACAGAGGTTTTTCGATAATCACCCTATTGGAAAATAGACGCAAAAAAGCCACCGAAAATCCAAAAGAAATTCGGTGGCAATTTTTTTGACAGTTTTGATATTTAAGCCTTTGCTGCATTTTTCAATGCCCTTGTAAGCCATACCTCGGCAATGTCCATTGCAAGGTACAAGCCATTCTTTTCACTTGTTTTAACAAGCTGTTTTCTTGGGGAAAGATTAGGGTCAGTTGCCAATAGCTGAATAGCAACCTTGTCGGCAACCTCCATTCCATTTACTTCTTTTGTGGACTTAATAACAAGATGAATAACAAATGGTTCGTCCATATTGCCATAGTAAAGTTCATTTTTGCATCTTACAAGTGGCTTGCCCTTGTAAGTCATAAATTCTTTTTCCTCTGCCATAGTTAGTTAACCTTCTTTCATAAAAAGACGCAAGTGTACCAGACACTTGCGAATCTAAAAATAAGTGAATTAAATGTTTAGGTAAGATTTCACAAGTGCTTCCAAAAGCTCATCTCTGTCAATAGAGCTAATGATGTTGCGGGCATTGTTGTATGTTGTGATATATGTTGGGTCTTCCGAAAGAATGTAACCTACAATCTGATTGATAGGATTGTAACCTTTCTGTTTGAGAGCATCATATACCTTAATCATAGCGTTCTTGATTTCCTGATCTCTGTCGCCATTTAGAGAAAAGATCATAGTTTTATCAAGCATGGAAACACCTCCAATGTGGTTTTTACAATATATAGGATAAGAGTATCCTTATAATATTATAATATTAACATAATAATGGGGGTTATGTCAACTTTTCTTTGAATATTTTGTACAAATTATATTTTGGGCCACCACAATATGTAGTAGCCCCCAAAAATTTTATGCTCTCAAATTAACCCCTATACCCTTGAGGTTTTCAATAATTTTGTCCATAACCTCCTGAACCTCAACCGAGGAAAGTGTCCTTTCGTTGGAGGAAAATTCGAATCTTACAGTCATACTGTGGATTTCTTCTGTGTCGTAGGTATCCACAATCTTTGTGTTCTTAAGAATTTCCTCCCCAAGGCCTTTCCAACATTCCTTGAGGTTTTGGAATAATACTCCTTCCTTTAATTCAAGGCTAAGGTCGTATGTCATTGGTGGGAACTTTGACGGTTCGTTGTAGAGGATGCTTGCGTTTGATACTGATGCAAACTTTTCAATGTCAAGTTCGGCAAATACAATGTTTGCCTTTTTGTCAATTCTCTTGCCCACAGCAGGGTGGACAATTCCCATAACACCAAGCTCCTGTCCGTCAAGTATAACCTTGTTAAGGTTAACAGGATGTTCATATGGGTGTGTAGGAGCAGTAACTTCAAATGTAAGCTCTCTGTGCTTTAGGTCGTCTGTTATTGTTGCAAGAATATCACGAAGATATGTGTAAAGCTCCTTGATGTCCTTAGTTTTGCTGTAAAGTGTGATTGCCAGGTTCTTCTTTTCCACACACTTGTTACTGCTGTCAACACCGTCAACAACTCTGCCAATTTCAAAAATACCAAAGTCGGGAGCATAGCCTGTGTTAGCATTAACCTGACAAAGCTGTGTTGGAACAATAGACTTTCTGATGGTTTCAATGTTAGGGTTTGTAGCGTTTGCAAGTCTTACATTCTCCTCAACAGGAATACCAAGTGACTTTAATTCGTCGTTATAAGCCCAAACATAGGAGTGAAGCTCGTGGAGATTATATTTCTTTACAAGAATATCTTTAATTTTTTCTTCGTCACTCTTAACCTTATCCATTCTTACAGGGTAGAGTGGGGAACGGGTTGTGTTGATGTCAAAGTTGTCATAACCGTAAATTCTTGTGATTTCTTCAATTATGTCAGCCTTGATTGTAACATCCTTTGTAGCTCTCCAGGACGGAACTGTAACAGAAAATTTGTCGTTTTCAAGGTTTACACCAAAGCCCAGTGAGGTAAGAGTTTTAACGATGGTGTCGTTGTCAATTTCAATTCCTGTGTATCTGTCAACAAAAGCTTTGTCAAAGTCAAGGGTAACCTTGTCATAGTGGTATGCGTATTCGTCAGTTAGGGACGAAACAACCTTGATGTCGCTGTCATATGTCTTCAGCAGTTTTACAAATCTGCCGATAGCGGTAACAGTCATTTCCGGGTCAAGTGACTTTTCGTATCTCATAGATGCGTCTGTTCTGTGAGAAAGTCTTACTGTGGACTTACGGATAGAAACAGGGTCAAAGGTTGCTGATTCCAGGGTGAGGGTTGTGGTGTCCTCCACAATTTCGGAGTCCAAACCGCCCATAATACCTGCAATTGCAACAGGTGTGTTGTCGTTGCAAATCATCAGAGTATTTTCGTCAATATTCCTCTCCACACCGTCAAGTGTTTGGAAGGTGAATGGAGTGTCAAAACGCTTAATCCTGATTTTTTCAACCTTTCGTGAGTCAAATGCGTGCATTGGCTGACCCATTTCAAGCATAAGATAGTTTGTAAGGTCGGCAAGGAAGTTAATGCTCCTCATTCCGCAGTAGTAAAGCCTGATTCTCATATCAACAGGGCTTACATTTCTCTTGATGTTCTCAACCTGCAAACAGGAGTACCTCTGGCAAAGAGGGTCCTCAATTTTCATATCAATCTTTGGAAGATTGTTATATGCATTTAGGTCGTCTGTGTCAATAGGTTTAAGCTCTCTGCCTGCAAGGGACGCAAATTCCCTGGCAATTCCGTAGTGTCCCCAAAGGTCGGGACGGTTTGTAAGGGACTTGTTGTCAACTTCAAAAATAATATCGTCAA
>JAXESA010000033.1:0-3541 GCA_034116205.1 Ruminococcus sp.
AAAACAGCACTTAACAAGGCTGGGTTTTTGAAGTAAAGATATAAATAAACAAAAGACAAAGAGTCTGTGGCAAGTTTGTACCACAGACTCTTTTAATTTTATATATTTGTGAAATTACACATTAAATCTAAAGAGAACAACATCTCCGTCTTTCATTACATATTCCTTGCCCTCGGAGCGTACAAGTCCCTTTTCCTTACAGGCGGTCATTCCGCCGTTGGCAATAAGGTCGTCATAGGCAACTACCTCGGCTCTTATAAAGCCTCTTTCAAAGTCGGTGTGAATTTTACCTGCCGCCTGTGGTGCTTTTGTGCCCTCCTTAATTGTCCAGGCTCTTACCTCCGGCTTGCCGGCTGTAAGGTAGGAAATAAGCCCAAGCAGTGAGTAACATTCCTTAATAAGTCTGTCAAGACCGCTTTCCTCAAGACCTAAGTCGGAGAGGAACATCTCCTTTTCTTCCTTGTCCATATCCACAATATCCATCTCGATTTGTGCGCAGATTGGCAAAACAGCGGCGTGTTCCTTTGAGGCGATTTCCCTTACTGTTTTCAGCATAGTGTTTTCTTCAATTCCGCCTGTAAAGTCGTCCTCGCTCATATTTGCGGCATAGATAATCGGCTTTGTTGTAAGAAGAGCAACCTCCTTAAGCCATTCCTCCTGCTCCTCTGTTGTTTCAACAGTTCTTGCAGATTTTCCCTGGTTGAGAACATCAAGCACGCCCTCAAAGAAGTCAATCTGTGCCTGTAGGCTTTTGTCGCCCTTTAGCGCCTTTTTCAGCCTGTCCAGCTTTCTTGTCACCATTTCAACATCGGAGAGAATCAGCTCAATGTCAATGGTTTCAATATCCCTTGCAGGGTCAACAGAACCCTCAACGTGAATAATATCGTCATTTTCAAAGCATCTTACCACGTGAACAATGGCGTCACATTCACGAATGTTGGAAAGGAACTTGTTGCCAAGACCCTCGCCCTTTGAAGCACCCTTTACAAGTCCTGCAATGTCAACAAATTCTATGGTAGCAGGAGTGTACTTGTCAGGGTCGTACATTTCAGCCAGCTTGTCAAGCCTTTTGTCCGGAACGGCAACCACCCCCACATTTGGCTCAATGGTGCAAAACGGATAGTTGGCACTTTGTGCCCCTGCGTTTGTAATAGCATTAAAAAGTGTGCTTTTGCCCACATTAGGCAAGCCTACAATACCTAATTTCATTTTTTATGTTCTCCTTAAATATGCGATTTTTCAGTATTTCCTCAATTATAACACAATACTTTCCAATAAACAACATTTATGCGTTATCGGAAAGTATCTTTCACTGTTTTTCGGTAAATGCCTTTACTATTTGGGAGATGTTTTTAAGGAAATACTGATTAAATCATTTGCACAGATTGTACAGTCAGATTTTTTGTCGGTATGTTCAAAAAATCGCAGGAATACTGACGTATTGTGAGGATTTTTTGGGCATACCGGCAGAAAATATGCGTATTTCGATGTTGTTAATATAGCTGGGGTTTTGCCCAATGGAAAGGCTCATATCCCTTGCGGAAACACCTTTCTGCATCCGCAATTTGGCTAACCTTATCTGAAAATCTATCTCGTACAAAGTGTATCACCTCTATGTAGCATATTATCCTATATATTACCCAATTTTATTAGAATAAATACGATATTTTTATTGAAATACGATAAATAATATGGTATAATTTAGAAAATATCGTAACTAATACAATATTTAGAAAGGGTGGAACTAATATGAAAAAGATTTTGAGTGTGGTTTTAGCTATAATTATGGTTACAAGTGTAGTATTTGTAATGCCTGTAAGTGCTGTGAATACAAAAATACATAATGTAGGTAGCTATAATGTTAATACTGTTGTTTCATATGCAAATAGCAAAGTAGGAACCTCCTATGCCAATGGCTATTGTCTTGCTTTCGTAAAACAAATTTTTGCAGATACCTGTGGCTTCACTTCTACTGCTTGTTGTGCATACAAGTATGGAAATAGTTTTATTGATAGTACTTCAAAAAATAATATACCTGTTGGTGCAGATGTTTTCTTTGGAGGTAGTAATGTTATATGTTCTTGTGGTTCGAGAGCAGGACACATAGGTATTTATGTAGGTGACGGTATGGTTATACATGCTTGGTCAGGAAAAATAGTAAAAACATCGCTTGATTATATTATCAATTGTGGGTATCCATATAGAGGTTGGGGTTGGCATGGAAATCAATCTTTTTATACTCCACCTATAGGCAACAACCCAGAAGGTTGTTTTGACTGGGTAAAGTCCAACTCGCCGGGAACAATTCAAGTTCATGGTTGGGCTTTCGATAGGGATGATTTAGGTGCATCCTTGGCAATTCATGTGTATGTAGGGGGACTGGCCGGTTCCGGTGCTCCGGGATATCCAATAACTGCTAACAAGAGTCGACCTGATGTAAATAATCATTATCCGGGTGTGGGAAATAATCACGGCTTTGATGATACGATAAGCGTTTCAAAAACAGGTCTGCAGACGATTTATGTTTATGCAATTAATGTAGGCAGTGGAAATGACAATCCATTACTTGGTTATCAAAATGTATTTGTAAAAACCGATGCTGAAAAGCCTACTATTTCTAACATTACAGTATCTCAGGTAACTTCAAAGGGGTATAGAATTTCTTGTAAAGTAAGTGATAATGTAGGAGTTACACAGGTTAAATTCCCAACGTGGACACTAAAAACCGATTCAAAAGGCAATGATCAAGATGATTTAGTTTGGCATGTTGGTTCAATCGATGGTAGTATAGCTACATACTATGTAAAAACCAGTGATCATAACAATGAAACCGGTGGATATGTTACCGATATATATGCATATGACAATGCAGGAAATTCAAATATGACTAGGGCATCGATATCAGTAACCAACGAACCTAAAATGATTAGTTCAACAAAGTACAACGGTAATACTTACAAAGTGTTTAATTCTGGTATGACTTGGATACAAGCAAAAGAATGGTGCGAAAAGCAAGGTGGTCATTTAGCTACAATTTCAAACTCATCTGAATGGAATGCTGTAAAACAGGCGTTAGAAAAATATAATGGTGTACCCTGTTGGCTTGGTGCTGAAAGCACAAGCGGAACATGGAAATGGGTAACAGGAGAAAATTTAACCTATACAAATTGGAGTAGTGGACAACCTGATTGTGCCGGTAAAAATGAATTTTATTTAGGTACATTTAATGATTCGAAAAAATGGTTAGATTGCTACCTGTGGAATGACTATCCATGTGACGGAGCAGGTTTGATTGGTGGTTTTGTTTGTGAGTTTGAGAAAACAACACTAACACTTTCGAGATATTCTGGAAGTATTTATGTAAAGGGCACAGCAATTTTCAGGCCAACCGTTAAAAACGGTAAGGGTGTTACAACATATAGGAGTAACAACACAAGGGTTGCTAAGGTTGACAGCGGAGGTAAGTTAACTGCTTTAAAAGCCGGCACAGCAAAGATTACTATTACTAATAATAAAGTAAGTAAAGTTTTTACTGTAAAGG
>JAXESA010000034.1:0-2786 GCA_034116205.1 Ruminococcus sp.
CAAAAGCTTTGTTCCTGTGTTACCGCCTGCTGCGTTAACGCTGATGTTTGTTGTTGCGCCTGTCTTAATCTGTGTTTTTGTAGCAGGTGAAGAAGAAAGGAATATAGGCTTTACCTCGTTGCTTGGATCCTTGATTTCATATGTGAGTTCTTTTGTGTTTGCGTTGCCGATGTCGTCCTTAACATCAAGCTTGATTGTGTACTCACCTGTTGAAACAGGATTCCAAGTGAATGTGCTGTTTGTTGAATAGTTCTGTGTAACTGTACCGTTAACTGAGAACTGATACTGAATTACAGAACCATCTGATTTTGCAGCGGCTGTAAATACGATTGAAGAACCAATATACTGAGGTGAAGCAACACTTGATTCAAATGCTGTTACTCTCAGTGGATTAGTATCGTATTCCTTAAATCCGTTGTCATAAATCATACAGTCGCCGGGGTAGTCAAGGTCAAGTGTCTTAGAGCCTGAGCCATTGTTAAAGATAACCATATTGTAGTCACCCTTGATGTCGTATGACCACACACCGTCACCCTCGTCTGTCATAGCCTCACCGGGCCATGAAGCGTTGTTTGCATCACCCTGTTCGTTATTCCACATATAACAGTTTACCTTGGACCAATTATCGTTGTTCATAAAGTAAATTGTGTGTCCCTCTGCGGAATGAACCGAACCGCCTGAGCTCTCCTTGTCTGTATCGGCAGCAATTACGGAATAACCGCCGGCACAAACCATTCCCACCATTAGTAATAGTGTTAGGATAACTCCTAATGATCTCTTACATAATGTTTTCATTGTTTTTTCCTCCAGAATTAATATTATATAATATTATATAATTTCTAACATTTAGATTATAACAAATAACAGTACCAATTATATTTCTTTTAAGGAATAATAAAATTTAATAATACACAATTTTACACCCGATTTGTTGTATATTTCTACCAACTTATGAACAGGTTGTTAACTCATTTTAAATACAATGTGACATATTGTTAATAAATTTTATCTTTGATTTTTTCCCAGTATGCTTTAAACGCCTGTTCATTTTTGTTTTCGCCGTATTCGTAGTACCTTTTTCCTGCAAGATTGTCCGGCAAATACTGTTGAGGGACATAGTGATTTTCAAAATCGTGGGGATACAGGTAGTGCTGACCCTTATTGTTGTTGTCCTCACCATCATAATGCATATTCTGAAGTTGTCTTGGCACACTTCCCACATTTCCCGACTTAATATCAGCCAAAACTGCGTCAATCGCCTTTTCTCCCGAATTTGACTTTGGGGAATTGCAAACCAGTATTACTGCGTCTGCAAGAGGAATCCTCGCCTCGGGAAGTCCGACAGACATTGCAATATCAACACAGCTTTTTACAATGGGAATTATGTTGGGATAGGCAAGTCCCACATCCTCACAGGCACATACCATAAGCCTTCTGCAAGCGGAAATCAAATCTCCTGCCGAAAGGAGTCTGCCAAGATAGTAAAGGGCTGCATCTGTGTCACTGCCACGCATACTCTTTTGATATGCCGACATAATATCGTAATGCTCGTCACCGTCTTTGTCATAACGCATTGAGCTTTTTTGAGTAAGCTCCCTTGCAGTTTCGGAGGTGATTGTCTTTTTGCCGTCTGATACATCTGTTGCTAAAAATGAAAGCTCTGCGCTGTTGATAGCTTTTCTCACATCTCCTCCGCATCCTTGGGAAATAATACGAGCTGTGTCCTCCTCCAAAACAACATCAACATTGTTTTCCTTTGACAAAATATCAAAAGCCCTTGTAACAGCCTTTTCCACATCCTGCTTTTCAACAGGCTTAAATTCAAATACCGTACTTCTGCTTAAAATTGCATTATATACATAAAAATAGGGATTTTCCGTAGTTGAGGCAATCAGAGTAATTCTTCCGTTTTCGATATACTCCAAAAGTGTTTGCTGTTGCTTTTTGTTGAAATACTGAATTTCGTCTAAATAGAGGAGTATTCCCCCAATGCCACCAAAGCCATCAAGTTCCTTAAAAATTTCTTTTAGGTCGGAAGTTGAGGCTGTTGTACCGTTCAGCTTTTTCAAGGTCATATTAGTTCTTTTTGCTATATAAGTTGCAAGGGTAGTTTTGCCAACACCGCTTGGTCCGTAAAAGATAAGGTTGGGTATCACTCCGCTTTCAATGATTTTGCGAAGTGGTTTTCCCTTGCCGATAAGGTGTTGCTGACCAACAATATCGTCCAAAGAATCCGGTCTGATTCTATCCGCCAAAGGCTGCATAATATTCTCCTATCATTATGTGCTTTGCACACTTCATTGTTTAAAAAATTTGGGTGCCACAGGGCACCCAAAAAATACTATTTTGATTAATCTTCATAAAGAGGATACTTTTTGCAGATTTCCTCAACACAGGCACGAACCTTGTCCCTGTTGCCCTCATAATCCTGAAGTACCATAGTGATACACTCAGCAATTTTGTCACAGTCCTCCTCTTTAAGTCCACGGGTTGTAACAGCCGCAGTTCCTACACGAACTCCGCTTGTAACAAATGGGCTGAGTGGCTCATTTGGAATTGTGTTTTTGTTCACTGTGATATAGCAGTCGTCAAGTCTTGCCTCCAGCTCCTTGCCTGTTACTCCTGTATCTCTCAAGTCCATAAGGAGAACATGGTTGTCTGTTCCGCCGGAAACAAGCTTGTTTCCTCTCTTTACAAGACCCTCTGCAAGAGCCTGACAGTTCTTAACGATTTGCTTTCCGTATTCCTTGAACTCCGGCTTTAGTGCCTCGCCAAAGCAAACAGCC
>JAXESA010000035.1:0-24171 GCA_034116205.1 Ruminococcus sp.
TTGCTGACTTCTGCATATCCTCACGAGTTTTGACGGTCATTCCCGAAAGCACCTCCGCCTCGGGAATATTTGGTGTGATAAGGGATGCAACAGGCAACAGCTCCTTTTCAAGGGTAGCCACTGCATCTGTCTTAATGAGTGCAGAACCGCTTGTTGCCACCATAACAGGGTCAACCACAATATTTTTTGCCTTGTAATAGGTCAGCCTTTCGGCAATTACCTTGATTAATTCCGCCGAGGATACCATACCTATCTTCACAGAATCGGGATAAATATCCTCAAACACAGCATCAATTTGTTCCTTTAAGAACTCTGGAGTTGAGTCCAAAATTGCCCTTACGCCGGTGGTGTTCTGTGCAGTTAATGAGGTGATTGCACTCATAGCATAGACACCGTTCATAGTCATTGTTTTAATGTCTGCTTGAATACCGGCGCCTGAGCAGGAGTCACTTCCTGCGATTGTTAATGCTGTTCTCATACTTATTTTCCTTTCTATTTTGTAGAATTTTATAGCATTAATTTTGTATAGCGATAAAAGGTGGTGCCCCCGATTTACCGCTTTTTTAGTTACAATCTGCCTCCCTCAGACGAGTATTCCCTTGCTAAGGGAAATGTCACGAAGTGACAAAGGGTTTGCCGTTTTCGCCAGAACAAGGGGGACCGCTTGCGGTGGAAGGAGGGAAAAAGTGTTCTCTTTATCTCTTTTTGTCTTTAGTAGATAGTTTGATTTTATGTTCTAACTCATACTTTAAATTCTAAAGACAGAGCAAGATATATAGACTACTTTTTCGCTCCCTCAGTCACGCAAAGCGTGACAGCTCCCTCATCCGATGGAGCCTTTGTATACAAAAAACAAAAAATATTAAAAATACTCTTGACAACTTAAAAAATATGTGTTATATTCAAATCACACTAAACAGATAGGAAAAGTGTAATTAAGAAAAGAGGTACTATTATGAGCATTAAATTTGACTATTTCGGCAGAATTAATTTTCTGAAAGGACGAATGTGTTGCTGTTGATTTTTCACCCTTTAAAATAAACAGATAAATAACAAAACAAAAATCAAAACACATTTTTTTATAAAGGAGTACTTAATATGTCAAACAATAATTATAAATTCGAAACTTTACAACTTCACGTAGGCCAGGAAAGTGCAGACCCTGTTACAGATGCAAGAGCTGTTCCGATTTACCAAACATCCTCTTATGTTTTCCGCAACTGTGACCACGCAGCGGCAAGGTTTGGTCTTGCAGACGCAGGTAACATCTACGGCAGACTTACAAATCCAACTCAGGATAATTTTGAAAAGAGAATTGCAGCCCTTGAGGGCGGTGTGGCAGCCTTGGCTGTGGCCTCCGGTGCAGCGGCTATAAGCTACACACTCCAAAATCTTGCTCAAAATGGTGACCATATTGTAGCCGCACAAAATATCTACGGTGGTACATATAACCTGCTGGAGCATACACTTCCTGAATACGGAATTTCCACAACGTTTGTTGACCCATCCAAATTTGACGAAATCAGGGGAGCTATTAAGGAAAATACAAAGGCTGTGTTTATTGAAACCTTGGGCAACCCAAATTCTGATGTAGTTGACATTGAGTCTATTGCAAAGATTGCCCACGAAAACAAGATTCCCCTTGTAATTGACAGCACCTTTGCAACACCTTACCTTGTAAGACCTATTGAGTACGGTGCAGACATTGTTGTACATTCCGCAACAAAGTTTATCGGCGGTCACGGTACTACAATCGGCGGTGTAATCGTTGACAGCGGAAAGTTCGACTGGGAGGCATCCGGCAAGTTCCAGTCACTTGTTGAGCCAAACCCAAGCTACCACGGTGTGAGCTTTACCAAGGCTGTTGGTCCTGCTGCATTCCTTACAAAAATCAGAGCAATTCTACTTAGAGATACAGGCGCAACCCTTTCACCGTTCCACGCATTCTTCTTCCTACAGGGACTTGAAACTCTTTCTCTTAGAGTTGAAAGACATGTTGAAAACGCCCTAAAGGTAGTTCAGTACCTGAACAACCACCCACTTGTAGAAAAGGTGCATCACCCATCAGTTACAGATGACGAGAACCAGAAAAAACTGTACAACAAGTACTTCCCTAACGGTGGCGGTTCAATCTTCACCTTTGAGGTTAAGGGTACAGAACAGCAGGCAAAGGACTTTATCGACAACCTAAAGCTGTTTTCACTTCTTGCAAATGTTGCAGATGTAAAATCCCTTGTTATCCACCCTGCAAGTACAACCCACGCACAGCTTAACGAAGAAGAGCTTGCAAATGTTGGTATCAAGAAAAACACAATCAGACTTTCAATCGGTACAGAACATATTGACGATATTATTGCAGACCTCGAAAACGGTTTCAAGGCAATTAAATAAGGAGAGAGAAAAATGAGCATTAAAAAATCTATTATTGAATTAGTTGGCAACACACCAATAGTTGAACTTTCACATATTGAAGAGCAGGAAAATCTACCTGCAACAATCCTTGCAAAGCTGGAATTTTTCAACCCGGCAGGAAGCGTAAAGGACCGGGTAGCCAAGGCTATTATTGAGGACGCAGAAAAAACAGGTCGCCTTAAAAAGGATTCTGTTATCATTGAACCAACCAGCGGTAACACAGGCATTGGTATTTCTTCCGTTGCAACAGCCAAGGGCTACAGGGCTATTATCGTAATGCCCGAAACAATGTCAAACGAGAGGAAACTCCTTATTAAAGCCTACGGTGCAGAGCTTGTTCTCACCGAGGGCAGTAAGGGTATGAAGGGCGCAACTGACAAGGCAGAAGAGCTTGCAAAGGAAATTCCAAACAGCATTATTGCAGGTCAGTTTACAAACCCTGTTAACCCAAAGATGCACTACGAAACAACAGGCCCCGAAATTTGGAAGGACACAGAGGGCAAGGTTGACATTTTTGTTGCCGGTGTCGGCACAGGCGGTACACTTTCAGGTGTAGGTAAGTACCTAAAGGAGCAAAATCCTGACATTAAGGTTGTTGCTGTTGAACCTGAGGCATCACCACTCCTTTCAAAGGGTCAGGCTGGACCTCATAAGATTCAGGGCATAGGTGCAAACTTTGTTCCTGACACCCTTGACAGAGAAATTTATGACGAAATCATCACTGTTCCAAATGACGAGGCTATCCTAACAGCAAGAAATGCCGCAAAGCAGGAGGGATTTTTAATCGGCATATCCGCCGGTGCGGCACTTTGGGCAGGCAAGGTGCTGGCTAATCGTCCCGAAAACAAAGGCAAAAACATTGTTGTTGTTTTCCCTGACGGTGGCGAAAGATACCTTTCAACAAACCTATACGAATAGTACCACACTATATTTCATAATTTTAGGCGGAACTCCCGCCGAACAGCGTACAGGAAACTGTGCGCTGTTTCCTTTTGTCTTTCGATAATTATTATCCTATAAGACAGCCTCCCTTTGTGTAAAGAGAAAATATCGCTTGCCTAACAGCCAGCCTCCCTTGTGTAAAGGTATTCCCTTACTAAGGGAAATGCCCCAACGGGGCAAAGGGTTTGCTGCTTTCGCCAGAAAGGGGGAACCGCTTGCGGTGGAGGGTTTGTCAGTAGGCAGTTGTGGTTTAGGAATGGTTTGAAAGGAATTTCAAACCTAAAGATAATATCCCGTTTGTATGCCGGTAACGAAATTTAGCTGAATACAAAAAGCATATCGGGAAAAAATAAAGTCGGTGATAATATGAACTCAAAATCAATTTGGAACGAAAGTGCAAAAATTTCTCCACGAAAAAGCCTGACCTCAAATATTTCTGCCGATGTGTGCGTAATCGGCGGTGGTATTGCTGGACTGCTAATAGCCAACAGGCTAAAGGATTCGGGGCTAAATGTAGTTGTGGTGGAGGCAAAGACAATATGTTCAGGTCAAAGCAGTAACACCACAGCAAAAATAACCTATCAGCACGGACTGATTTATAACAAACTTATAAGCACTATCGGCAAGGATAAAGCAACTCAGTATGCCGAGATAAACCGCAGGGCTATTGAGGAGTACGAAAACCTTATAAACCGTCAAAATATCAAGTGCGATTTTGTCCGTTTACCTGCTTATGTTTATTCTTTAGAAGAAAATAATCCCATAAGAGAAGAATACCATTCCGCCAAGGAATGTGGAATTGACTGCTACCTTACCGATAGCACCCATCTGCCCTTTAAGGTAAAACAGGCTCTGGTTTTCAGAGGTCAGGCACAGTTCAACCCTGTTATGTTTATGGCACAGCTTGCAGAGGGATTGAAAATATACGAAAATTCCCCTGTGGTGGAGGTTAAGTCCGATATGGTAATTACGGAAAAAGGTTCGGTAAAGGCAAATGCAATAGTTTTTGCAACACATTATCCAATCGTCAACACAAGGGGAATGTACTTCCCACGACTGCTCCAGTCACGCTCCTACTGTCTTGCAATAAAGGGAGGAAAAATCCTTGACGGTATGTACTACCCGGCCGACAAGGGCGGTCTTTCCTTTAGGAATTACAAGGAATTCACCATAGTTGTAGGGGAGGGGCATATCACAGGCGACAATCCAAAGGGTGACAAGTACAGTCGCCTAAGGCAAAGCGTGGCACAGATTTTCCCGGGCAGCACAGAGGTTGCCCATTGGTCTGCACAGGATGTTATGTCAATTGACTCACTGCCCTTTATTGGTAGGTACTGCGTTACAACTCCAAACTGGTATGTAGCCACAGGCTTTGGAAAGTGGGGAATGTCCCTATCTATGGTATCTGCAATAATACTTGACGACCTTATAAACAACGGAAAAAACGGTTACAAAAGCCTGTTTTCTCCACAGCGGTTTCACCCCTCATCTGCCGACAATCTGTGCAGAATGGTGGGTAAAGCGGTTACCGGAATTTCTAAGGAAATGTTTACATCGGCAAAAGACTCCATAGACGATATTCCCACAGGACAGGGGAAAATCGTGGAGTATAACGGGGAAAAGGTGGGGGTGTATAAGGACGAGAATGATAATATGTATGCTGTTGATGTGCGGTGTACTCACCTGGGCTGTCAGCTGGAATGGAACGGTGACGAAAAAACCTGGGATTGCCCCTGTCACGGTTCAAGGTTTACCTACAAAGGTGAGCTTATTGACAACCCGGCACAGCATAATCTCAACTCAATATAAAGCAACGTAAAACCGTATCATATTCATCATTTTTACACATATATTCTACTGTGAAAGAGGTGTTAAAATGTATGTAAAGAAAAATATATCAATACTGTTGGCTGTGGTGATACTTCTCCTTTCCTTGCCAATGAATGTTGGTGCTGTAAGCGACGACGAAATAACCGCCCCAAGTGCAATCCTTGTTGATGGTGAAAATTTTAATATTCTTTATGAGAAAAATAGTCACGAAAAGCGTTCCGTTGCGTCCATAACAAAGGTTATGACAGTCCTCCTCATAATGGAGGATATAGAAAGTGGCAAAATCAGCCTTACCGATACCGTAACCGCCAGCGCTCACGCCGCCTCAATGGGTGGTTCCGATATATGGCTGGAGGAGGGTGAGCAGATGTCACTTGACGATATGCTCAAAGCTACTCTTGTTGCCTCTGCCAACGATGCGGCTGTTGCCCTTGCGGAATACACAGAGGGTAGTGAGGATGCTTTTGTAAAGCGAATGAACACCCGAGCCAAGGAGCTTGGTATGAAGGACACCGTCTTTAAAAACTGCAACGGACTTGACGAGGAGGGGCATATTTCCTCTGCCTATGATGTTGCACTTATGTCGGCAGAATTGATAAAGTACACAAAGGTCTTTGACTACACATCAATCTGGCTTGATTTTCTCCGTGACGGTAAAACTCAAATAGTAAACACAAACAAACTTCTAAAGTCCTACAACGGCATAACAGGACTAAAAACAGGCACAACAGATGATGCAGGTAGTTGTATCTCTGCAACGGCAAAAAGGGACGGTCTTTCCCTTATAGCGGTAGTGCTTGGCAGTGATAGCGGAACTGACCGTTTTAAGGATGCGTCAATACTCCTTGACTATGGCTTTAACAATTATTCGGTTATAATTCCCAAAGAGAAAAAACTTCCCAAGGTAAAGGTTAACAAGGGTATGGAAAGTGAGGTTGAGGTTTACTCAAACCCTCCAGAATCCGTACTTGTTGCAAAGGGTAGTGACAGCGAAATCATTGTTAAGTTGGATTTGCCAAAAAAAATTGATGCCCCTGTGGAAAAGGACAAAAAAATTGGGGAGATAACCTACAGCATAAATGATAAGGTGGTTCAAAAGGCGGATATCAGGTGCAAAAATTCAGTTGAGGAGTGCAGTTTCGGCAATTCCTTTAGATATTTACTTAGCCAACTTATTTCTTTATAAATAATTAATATTTATTTAGGCAAAGTGTTAGTTATCTGTTGCAAAAAAACACAAAATATAGTATAATAGTGCCAATCCATTAAATTATAGGTTGTATAATTCTATAATGGAATTATAAGGAGGAAATAAGAAATGGCTACTAAGTTAAGTGACAAGTATTTAAAAGGTTTTGTCAGCGAACACGAGTATGAGGCAATGGCACCACAGGTAAAGCTTGCCCACAATGCACTTCACTCAGGAGAATGTCTTGGCAACGACTTTATCGGATGGCTCACATTACCTACTGATTATGATAAGGAAGAATTTGACCGTATCAAAAAGGCGGCTGAAAAGGTCAAGAAAAATTCCGATGTATTTATCGTTATCGGAATCGGCGGTTCCTACCTTGGAGCAAGGGCGGCTATCGAATTTTTAAAGTCCCCTAACTACAATATGCTGTGCAAGGATACACCGCAAATTTTCTTCACAGGTAATTCCATCAGCAGTAACGCTCTTTCCGAGCTTGTTGAAATGTGCGAGGGCAAGGATGTTTCCATCAATATGATTTCCAAGTCAGGCACAACAACAGAGCCTGCAATTGCTTTTAGAGTTCTTCGTGAAATGCTTGAGAAAAAGTATGGCAAGGAGGGTGCAAAGGAGAGAATCTTCTGCACAACCGACAAAGCTAAGGGTACTCTTAAGGAACTTGCAACAAAAGAGGGCTACGAAACATTCGTTGTTCCCGATGATGTTGGCGGTAGATTTTCTGTTCTCACAGCAGTTGGTCTTTTGCCAATCGCAGTAGCAGGTTGCGACCTTGACGCTCTTATGTCAGGTGCTGCCAAGGCTCAAAAGGACTTTGACAACGATGACCTCTATACAAATGACTGCTACAAGTATGCTGCTATCAGAAATATTCTCTATCGCAAGGGCTACCAGACAGAACTTCTTGTTGCTTACGAGCCGGCCTTTACAATGATGAACGAGTGGTTCAAACAGCTCTTTGGAGAAAGCGAAGGCAAGGACAACAAGGGTATTTTCCCTGCATCTGTTGTATTCTCCACAGACCTCCACTCCATGGGACAGTATATCCAAGAGGGAAGACGCACACTCTTTGAAACTGTTGTTCAGTTTGGCAAGGTTCAAAGGGAAATCACACTTGGCACAGACCCTGAAAATGTTGACGGTCTTAACTTCCTATCAGGCAAGACAATGGACTTCGTTAACAAAAAGGCTTTCCAGGGTACAGTTCTTGCTCATAACGACGGAGGAGTACCAAATATGGTGCTTGATGTTGAGGCTATGACAGAAACTGAGCTTGGTTACCTCATCTATTTCTTTGAAAAGGCTTGTGCAATCAGCGGTTATCTCCTTGGAGTTAATCCATTTAACCAGCCGGGTGTAGAATCATACAAAAAGAATATGTTTGCTCTCCTTGGCAAGCCGGGTTACGAAGACCGCAAGGCTGAATTGGAAGCAAGACTTAACTAAGAACTAATTAAACCAAAAATAAAATCCTTAAAGGAGGACGACAAAATGGTAACTTTACTAACAGGTAAAAAAGGTTCCGGAAAAACAAAAAAATTAATCCAAATCGCTAACGAGGCTGTTGCAGCTTCCAGCGGTAATGTAGTTGTTGTTGAGAAAGGCTCAAAGCTTACATATGATGTAACTCACAAGGCAAGACTTATCGACACCGACCACTATAATGTAAGCGGATACGAAATGCTATTCGGCTTTTTAAGCGGTATCTGTGCAGGCAACTACGATGTAACCGACATTCTTGTTGACGGTACATTCAAAATCTGTCCCGAGGGCATTGACGGACTTGAGGCTTTCGTTAAGAAGGTATCAGCCCTTGCCGATGACACAGAAACAAAGATTACATTCCTTATCTCAGCAGCCGAGGAAGACCTGCCCGTAGGCATCAACGCAGTTTGCGAAAAGGTTTGATAATCTGATTTATTAAAAATCAAAAAAGAATACAAAGATAAAACCAGCCACATCATTATGATGTGGCTGGTTTTCATGAATTATTTGCAAATTAATAGGTCTGGCTATAACTTCTTCTTTACAAATTTAAAAGTTTTAGCAAGCATATGTGCATTATCAATAGCATCAGTGTATGTATTTATGCCTGCTCTTAAGAACAAATACTTTCCCTGGGTGGTGATTTTTTCAAAGTAATTGGAATGTTTGGACTTTCCTTTTACAGCAACCTTTTTACTACTTAGGCTTGTACCATAGTATAGATGTTTACTGTTCTTTTTAGTGAAGAAAATATACTTTCCACTACATCCGTGAACAGTATAACTGTAATTATAATTTTTGATTATTTTTCCGGAAGTATTTAATTTGATGCAACCTCCATTAAGACCATATCCATCAAAGGATTTATCGAGATAGATTGTTTTTCCTTTAATATAAAAACTAGGACCACAGTTGGATACTAATTTTTTAAAGCCTTTGCCGTTTATGTTAATCTTATAAAAATCCCCTGTGTAGAAGCTACCTGATCCCTGAATATAGCCTACCGTAAAGTAAACAGTATTACCTTTTTTTACGATATTCTTTACAACATAATTATGTGTTGTATAGTAATCATAATCACTATTATTAATGCGTTTATAAGTAAGCGTTGTTGCTTTTTGATTTTTAATATTATAGGTATATAGGATCAGATAATTTGGGTTAGGGACATTAATTAACAAGTATTCTCCGCACAGAAAAATATTAGGATAATCACCGCAGTTCATAACGTGTTTTGATTTTCCGTTTACTAAATTCTTTTTATAGAGATTTTGCTTTACGGAATAAAAGACATATTTGCCATAAAAGCATGCGATTTTTGAATCGTTTGGCACATTAAGTTTCTTCTTGTTTTTGCCGTTTAGCTTAACACTATATATCTTGTTGTTCTTTCCGTAATAGATGCGATTATTGTAAATTGAAAAATATGAGATATCACTGTTTGCGATTTTCTTATTATTCTTTCCGCTTTTTGTCATTCGGTAAATACAATTGTTATCAAGGTTACTGTAGTATATGTAATTACCGTATGTTGCGGAAGTTACATTGTTAAATGTCTTTGCAGCAGCCGAAACAGTGCATGGGTATAATACAGAAATACCGAGCAACAAACTGATTGTTAAGACGATTGATAAAAATTTTTTCATTGTTTTCCTCCTTTTACTTTTATTAGATTATGTTAAGCCATTGTTTGATATAGGCATTTGCATTAACTTCTACTTATTTCAAGATAATTTATATGTTTTTATAATACCTTTTTCAGTAGTGATAAGAGTATTACCTCTAGTCCAGTAATTTCCATGAGTCCACCTACCGTTAATGCTAACTGTTCTAAGGATTTTATATTTATTGTTGCCGATTTTTTGTGAAATCAGTTTTGTTCCCGACAGTTTATACACTCTAATTTTGTTCGTGTCACTCTCTATTGAATCATTGGCAATAAAATAAATACCGGAACTTTTACAGTCGCCAATAATATTATAGTATTGTTTTTTACTTGTTCCCTTTATTTTTTCTTTCTTTCCTGTTTTCAAATTGAACCTATAGTGAGTTGAACCTGTCCTGCTGGAGTTAATTATCCTATAGTAAGCATACTTGTTATCTTTGCTAATAAACTCCAGATAAGCATTATTAGGCAATTTTTTTGATTTGGTAATCTTATGCTTGCTGTTTATAAAATATATATAATTGTTTGTTGTGCAACCTTTTAAATCAATCTTATATGAATGTATAGCAATTGAATTTGTTGATTTTGACATATTATGTGCCGAACAGAGATTAAGTACCTTTTTGATTTTTCCGGTTTTAAGATTCAAACAGTACACAGTTCTTCTTGTTTCCTCACTAACTGTTACCAATAATTCAGAGAAATATATGCGACCATTCAGATAACTATACACTCCTGCCGGATGATTTCCACTTACACATTTTACTTTTTTTGATTTCAAATTGATTTTCATCATTTTTGTGCAATATAAACTACCAACAGGTGCTGTACCATAGTAGAGATTTCCGTTATAACAAGCAATTAATTCCACCGGTCCCTTGCCACTTTTTATTTTTTTCAGACCTTTTCCACTTGTTTTGATGGAGTATATTGAGTACCTATATTGACTTGGATCACCCGGTGAGGTAGTTGCAAAATAGATTGTTTTACCATCAGATATAAATAGTGTTCCATCTCCTCGATACTTTGAGGTGATTTTCTTCCATTTTGAGGTAGGGGATGTGGTAACGAAAATACCACTTTCGTTTGCCAAGATATATTTTCCGCCGGCATATAGCATACTGCTGGAATAATTATTTGTGGGGTCACTCTTTTTAGAAATTGTGGCACCAACAGATACTATCGAAAGAATAATTGTTAGAATTACCAAACATAAACTTAAACATTTTTTTAACTTTTTCATAATAATCTCTCCTTTAGAATTCATTTTTTCCAGACTAATTTGTATATATCTGCTTATTCATTTGCTTGTAATTCTACCGCATTTATACCCTCCTTTGTAAAATAACAGGTAATTAGTGTCATTAAGTTTTGTCTTACTTGCTAAAAACAATATATTTATTAAAAAGGACAATGTTTGTTAAGTTCCTTAATTGTTTTGTAATTTCAAATTTGTAAATTATCCTCATTTTTTTTGAATTATTATTAAATATATTAGTAATTTTATCACAAACATGAATATCCTGTCAATAGAATTACATAGTAAAAATAAGTTATAAAGGACACAAATGACTAAGGCAGTACCGACGACGCAGAAACAAAGATTACATTCCTTATCTCCGCCGCTGAGGAAGACCTGCCCGTAGGCATCAACGCAGTTTGCGAAAAGGTTTGATTTACTAAAAAACAAAATATATAATTTAAGGGTGATACATATTCTTTTGAATATATATCACCCTTTTATTTTATATTTAATGAAATGCCAAAACAGAAATTTTATAAAAAATTTTCAAATTTTTGTCCCATTTTTTGATTTTCAATTGTTGTATATAGTGAAAGGCGTTAAAAAAATATGAAAAGAGGAGAGTCCGTTGGAACATACCCTTTAAATCAATAGTATCAAAGGATATTAACTAATTATCAAGATAGGAGGCATATTTATGAAAAAGATATTATCCTTAGTATTAACTTTTATAATCATTCTATCTGCTTTTTGTGCATTGCCTGTTTCTGCAACAACCGCAAATAGCTCAAAGCCAAAAGAAACAACTTATTTGGCGTCTAACAATGTGTTTAGTAATGCCAACGGAAAGGTATATGTAGAAGAAAATAGGACTGTGAATGACTGGAGCACAAGATTAGTTTCTAAAACTCCTGACGGCAAAACCAAAATTCTTGAGAATGCCAAGTTTGATGCCCCGCAATACTCCTTTTATATAAGAGGAAAAACAGTATATTACAGCCTTGTTGATGCTGACAATGCTGATTCTGAATACAGCGGACTTTTCTCTGTAAATTTAGACGGTACAAACAAAAAGAAAATTGCCGAGAATGATTTTAATGACGATAAAATTTTAGGTGGATATGGAGATACCATATTGCTCTACGGCGGTCGTGCTGTTATTAACGGTAGTATTAATAAAATATATACCTCAAGGCAGGGCTATTACGAAAAGCTTTTTAACGGAAAAATCTATTATGCCAACAGCGTATATGACCTTGACACCAAAAAAGTCAGCACATTCAAAAAGCGAAATTCTGTTAAATATCCTACCAAAAATCCATATGTAACCAACAAGTATATGTATTACCTTAACACCTCAAATAACTTTGTACAAATGGATACTGACAATAAGCAAAAGGTTATTGTAAAAAATGTTGAGGGTATTTTAGGCGGTAACAGTAATCAGCATGTAATATATACCAAGAAAGATAAAAAAGGCGTTATGACCGTTTACCGTCACAATAAATACGGCAAGAATTATCCTGTAATATCTTATAATACAATTAACAATTTTCTAAAGCAAAAATATGGCATTGGAAAAACCAATATAATGGCTACAAGTGCTGTTTTTGTTGGTGACAAAATTTGCATTACAGTAAAGGGAAATGTTGGCGGAGTGTTAACAATGAATATGAACGGCACTAACATAAAATGTATTCATTATTTTGATGAAAGTCTAAATGAGGACGGCGGTTATTACAGCTTTGGCACTCTTGCATCCTTGGGAAAAGAAGTGTACTATACATTAAGCGGTTGGTATGAAGGACTGTATGTATCATACTTGATAAAAACAGCTTAGGATAAATGTAATTTGATTTTTTATTTGAATCTCTAACTTGAAGGGGCTGTCGCTAATTCTTTCTGTTAGCGACAGTCCCGTTTGCCTGTTGTTTACTTTAGGAAGTCAATTTTATCCCCTTTTTTTCCGAAAAAACTGTTATTTTGTATTGACAAAAAGGGGACATTTATGTATAATGTTAGTCGGTGTTTACTGGGGAAGGTGTATTTATGATTCTTAACTTAAAGAGTGTTTTCCTTGAGGAAAACAGCAAAAAGGATTTTGAATGCTCACTTTCTATGTCTGACATTGATATTGGCGGAGTTTTTCCATTCGTATCGCCTGTTATGGTAAAGGGCGAGGCTGTAAACAAAGCCGGTCTTGTTGACATTTATTTTGATGTAACCTTCACCTACAACCGTCCTTGTGACAGATGTTATAAGGAGGTCAGTAGGGTTTTAAATTACCAGTTCAGTCATCGCCTTGTTGTATCACTTGAGGGGGATGACAATGATGATTACATCGAAACTCCGGATTTTACACTTGATGTTGACGAGCTGATTCGGTCGGATATTATCCTTAATTTGCCGGTAAAGTACCTGTGCAAGGAGGATTGCAGGGGGATTTGCCCAAAGTGTGGCAAGGATTTGAACGAAGGCGACTGTAACTGCTCAGATAAAGAAATTGACCCTCGTCTTGAGGCATTAAAGGAATTATTAAAATAGCATATATTACAGGAGGAGATTATAATGGCAGTACCAAAGAGAAAACATTCACACGCAAGAAAAATGAAGAGAAGATCCAATGTTTGGAAGTTAGAAGCTCCTGCTCTTGCAGTTTGCCCAACTTGCGGCGAGTACAAGGCTCCCCACAAGGTTTGCAAGAACTGTGGTCAGTACAACGGCAGACAGGTAATTGCAGTTGAAGCTGAATAAGCCTAATAGTTAAAAAACAGACGGATTAATTTCCGTCTTTTTTTATGCCGATAATTTTTAAATAATATATATAAATACTTTCATTTTGTGACAAAATAAAGTATAATCAAATTAGTTATTTTATGTAATGAAATTGGAGGACAAATGTCAACACCAATAGTAGCCATTGTAGGCAGGCCTAATGTGGGCAAATCAACATTATTTAACAAGTTAATAGGTGAACGCCTGTCTATTGTTGACGACACACCGGGCGTTACAAGGGACAGGATTTACGGTGAATGTGAGTGGAACAACCGTAAAATCAGAATTATTGATACAGGGGGCATTGAGCCTTACTCCGACGATATTATCCTACAACAGATGAGAAGACAGGCGGAGCTTGCCATAGACACAGCGGATGTAACTGTTCTTGTTACCGATGTCCGTGACGGAGTAGTTGCAACTGACGAAGAGGTTGCTCAAATGCTCCAAAAAAGCGGAAAGCCTGTTGTTTTGTGCGTCAACAAGTGCGACAAAATCGGACAGCCTCCTGCTGAATTTTACGAGTTTTACAACCTTGGTCTTGGTGACCCAATTCAGGTTTCCTCTGTTCACGGAACAGGCACAGGTGATTTGCTTGAGGAAATTTTCAAATATCTCCCTCAACAGGATGATGAGGAGGAAAATGAGGATATAATTTCCGTTGCGGTTATCGGCAAGCCAAATGTGGGAAAATCCTCCCTTATAAACTACATCACAGGGGAGAACAGATGTATTGTTTCGGATATAGCCGGTACAACAAGGGACTCAATTGATACAGTTGTTGAAAACAGTTACGGAAGATTTAACTTTATTGACACGGCCGGAATGAGAAGAAAGGCTCGTGTCTATGACGATATTGAAAGATACAGCATCATAAGGGCAAAGATGGCTATTGACAGGTGCGATGTGTGCGTTATTATGATTGACGCATCTGTTGGCTACACCGAGCAGGACAGCAAGGTTGCCGGTATGGCTATTGAAGCGGGCAAGGGATGTATAATTGCGGTTAACAAGTGGGACGCCATAGAAAAGGACACCCACACAATGAACAACTTTAAAAAGACACTTGATACGGAATTTGCATTTATGAGCTACACACCTTACATTTTTATCTCTGCAAAAACAGGTCAAAGGGTAGATAACCTTTTTCAGCTAATTACTTCTGTTGCGGCTAACAATGCAATGCGTATCCGTACAGGTATGCTGAACGATTTGCTGAACACAGCCACAACAAGGGTTCAGCCACCAACCGACAAGGGCAAAAGGCTGAAAATTTACTATTGTACCCAAGCCTCTGTTAAGCCTCCTACATTTGTGTTTTTCTGCAACAACAAGGAGCTTTTTCATTTCTCTTATCAAAGGTATTTAGAGAACAGAATAAGAGAAACCTTTGGACTTGAGGGTACACCAATCCGCATAATTATCAGAGAAAGAGGGGAGAAAAATTGATTTATCTTGTAGTGGGTATTCCCTGCATAATTTCCGCTGTGCTTGCCTATCTTTTTGGCTCAATCAATACCGCCATCATTGTTACAAAAATTGTGACAAAGGGCGGAAATATCAAGGAAATGGGAAGTAAGAATGCAGGCTTTACAAATGTTTTAAGATGTGTGGGCAAGGTTCCTGCCATCATCACCATTGTATGCGACTTTCTAAAGGCTGTTGTGGCTGTTTATGTGTCAATTCTTATTTTTAACTTTGCCTCGTCTGTTGCATCTCTTTCACTCCTTGGAAGTAGTATGGATATTTGGCTTAACACCAATTACACAACACTTGTGACTGATGCTCAAGAGGCTTGCAAGTATATTGCAGGATTCTTCTGCGTTATAGGTCATATGTTCCCGATTTACTTCCGCTTTAAGGGTGGCAAGGGGGTTGTTGCCGCCATTGGTATGATACTTGTCCTTGACTGGAGAGTATTTTTAATTGTTCTGGGAGTTTTCCTTATTGTCTTTTTGTTCACAAAGATTATTTCAATCAGCTCACTTATTGGTGCTGCAATTTATGGTCCGGTAACATTTGTGATTACATATTTCTTTGTTTATAATCCATCCCTTAACACAACTTCACCTCATTCCTTGGGATATGTTTTTGTGGTTTCGGGAATTGCCCTCCTTACAGGAATTGTGGTTATTGCAAAGCACCACGAAAATATTGGCAGACTAATTCGTGGGGAAGAAAAGAAAATTACTGCAAAAAAATAAACTTATTATAAAGGAGTATTATTATGGACGACTGTATTTTTTGTAAGATTGCATCGGGAGAAATCCCCTCAACAAAGGTTTATGAGGATGACAAAATCCTGTGCTTTAAGGACTTGAACCCTATGGCACCTGTTCACGTTTTGTTCATCCCCAAGGAGCATATCTGCTGTGCAGACAAAATTGATGAGAGCAATTCCTCGCTGGTGGCACACATTTTTGAAACCATACCAAAGGTGGCAAAGGATTTGGGACTTGAAAATGGCTACCGTGTTGTAACAAACTGTAAGGAAGAGGCAGGCCAGACCGTATTCCACCTGCATTTTCATCTGTTGGGCGGTAAAAAGCTCAGCACAGAAATGGCTTGAAAAATTCCTTTAAAGATAAAGAGGTTATTATGGAAAGTTATAAAATGACAATAGCAGGCTGTGAGAGAAGCCTGCCCCTTTGCAAAATTAGCGACAAGCTTACAATTGCCGGTTTCGTTATGTTTGGAGATGTAGAAATTACCGTAAAATCATCAGAGGAACTCCTTAAAAAAGTACCGGAGTTTGATGTGATTTTAACAGCCGAGGCAAAGGGTATTCCTTTGGGTTATGAGATGGCAAGGCAAAGCGGAAAGCCATATGTGGTTGCCCGCAAATCCGTTAAGGCATATATGAACAATGTTGTTTCTGTTGAGGTGAAGTCCATCACAACAGCAAATGTTCAGACACTTTACCTTGACGGTGACAAAGCAGAGCTTTTAAAGGGCAAAAGAGTGCTGATTGTTGATGATGTTATCAGCACAGGAGAGAGCGTTGAGGCCCTTAAGGACTTGTGCAAGGCTATTGACGGAAATGTTGTTACCTGTGCAACAGTTCTTGCAGAGGGAGAAGCCGCCGACAGGGATGACATTATTTATCTTGAAAAACTTCCCCTGTTTTTTACATAACTAAAGCAAAACGGAGAAAATACTATGAGGCGAATGGGAGCGTTATCGGGCATTACAGCACTATTGACGCTGACCTTCGCCTATTTTTTCGGAGAAAAATTTGCCTTTGTAAGTGCCATTGTGGGTGCTGTTTTACTTTTATGCACATTTGTTATTAAGAGGTTCAGACACAACAGGGGAGTAAGGGTGATATTTTCAATTGCTATTGTATTTGCATTGATTTTTATTTCTTTTACAGAATTTTATTACCAGCCTATTGTAAATGATTATTCTGAAAAAGAATTAAAAATTACTGCAAGGGTGGTTGATGAACCATATGAAAATTACGGTAAATACTATTACTTTCTGAAAACCCACCTTGTTGATGATGAAGAAAAGAGTATAAAGTTTTTACTGAAATCAAAGGTTGATATAGGTGCTGAACTTGACGATACTCTCAGCCTTTCCTGTACTTTATCCGCCACAAAAAATGACTACTACAAAACCAAGGGTTACTATCTTGCCGGTGCTGTTGATAAGGGTGACAAGATTGTTGTAGAAAAGGCACAAAGCCACTCTATCAAATATTACCCCTACTGTCTAAAGAACTTACTGGAGGGTAGTGTCAGCTCTTATATGGATAATGAAAATGCAGAGATTTGCTCCGCCATAGCCTTTGGAGATAAAAATTCAGTTGACCCAACTGTTAAGGAGGATTTTAAAAGAGCAGGGTTAAGCCATATCCTTGTTGTGTCGGGACTGCATATGAGCGTGCTTTCTATGATACTGCTTTTTGTCTTTAGAAAAGTTTTCAGAAAAGGGTATGTCTATTGTCCCCTAACAATACTTTTTGTTCTGTTCTATATGGTGATGACGGGACTTTCCTTTTCGGTGATACGAAGTGGAATAATGATGATTATCTTTATTGTGGGTATAATGCTTGGTGGCGAGGCGGATTCAATAAATTCCCTTGGAATTGCAGGACTGTTTATTGTCCTATTAAATCCCTATTCAGCAGGTGACACAGGACTCTTGTTGTCCTTTTCTGCTACACTTGGGATAATACTTGTGACAACACCTTTAAGTAGCTATATAATAAACAAGTTAAAATTCTCTAACAGAATTATTATTTGGATTATCAATATCCTTTCCGTTACATTTTCCGCTTTTCTGTTCACATTCCCCTTGATAATAATTTTCTTCCACAACATCTCTTTGGTGCAAATCTTTACTAACCTATTAATTACTCCTGTCTTTCAGCTTTTGCTTTTGATGATTATTTTGGGCAGTGTCCTTGCTCTTACCGGTATAGTGTGGCTCTATGCACCTTTACTTTTTATTGCCAACCGGCTTTCATCCTTCGTTCATACAGTAGCTGTGGTATTGGGGAATCTCCCTTTTAGTTATGTAAACGCAAACAAGACTTTTATATATGTGTGGATGGGTATGTGCCTATTGATGACTCTTTGTGTAATTCTTATGAAGAATTATAAAAGGACAGTTCCTTTGGCAAGTCTTATGTGTGTTTTGGTACTACTTGTGGGCATTGTGTCTGATTACTTTGTAAATTATAACAGATGTACATTGAGTGTTTATGAATGTGGTAACGGTATTACCGCAACTGTTGCCCATAAGGGAAAGTCGGTGATTTTGTCCTGTGGTGGAGATTTTAACTATGATGTAACAGAATCTTTGAAAGAAACGGGGGAGAGCTACAACCTATTAAGTGTTACGGGAAAAACAAACAGCCGAAACAGATATTATGAAGATTTTGCAGAAGAATTTGACTTGAGGAGTATTTTAATATATGATTATTCTACTGACATAGTGAGAAGTGGTAATAGCAAAACTACTGTTTTCAAAAAGGACTACAAAGCATTTGTGGGGGATATGGAAATTCAGTACATTGTCAGGAACAACAAGGTATTCACCTATCTTTCCTGTGACGGAAAAACTGTCCTTATTCTCCCAAGGTATGGTGATTGTTCACTACTTGATGAGAAATACAGAAGTGCAGATGTGGTAGTTGCAGATGCACCCAACAAAAACGACAGTCTGGTAAAAGCAAATCTCCTTATTCTTTCCTGTGACGAGGAGTCATTTGGGAAAATATGGGGCGGAATTAACATAAATTCAAACAGGTTATATACAACATTCAACGGTGACTTTACTTCAAAATTGGAGGTGTGGTAAATGGTTTTAAAAGAGCGAGATATTAAAAAGCATATCAAGGACAAAAATTTTGCTAATTTATATTGCTTTTATGGTTCAGAAAAATTCCTTGTAAAAACATATACCCAAAGACTTGTTACCGCAGTTATGGGGGAAAATCCTCCTGAATTTAACTTTCACAATATGGATAACAACAGCGATATTGACGATATTGCTGTGTCTGCCGACATTATGCCATTTATGAGCGAATACAACTGCGTTAAGGTGACAGACCTTAACATAGACAGCCTTGTAAAAGCTGACTTTGAAAAGCTAAAGGAAATAATCAAGAATGTTCCCGATACAACTGTGATAATATTCACATTCCCAACCCTTGAAATATCGGGAAAAAACTTTTCCTCCTTTATAAAAATGGTGGATAAGTCGGGAGTTGTTGGTGAACTTCCAAAGTACGACTCAAACGCACTTTCAAAACAGCTTGTAAGCGGAGCATACAAAAGGGGTTGCCCCCTTACAGCGGTAAATGCCGGCAAAATCGTTGACTACTGCGGAACAGACCTGACTATGCTCCAAAACGAACTAGAAAAGCTGTGCGCCTATGCCGACGGTCAGGAGATAACCTCTGAGATGATTGATACCCTTGTGCATATCAACCTTGAAACAAAGGTTTACTATATGGCTAACGACATAATAGCCGGAAATCTTGATAAGGCTTATAAGGAGCTTGACATCCTCTTTTATCAAAAGACAGAACCAATAGTCATTGTCAGCGCCATAGCCGGTGCATATATGGACTTGTACCGTGCAAGGGTTGGTGCAGAGGGGGGAGTGCCTGTGGCAACAATAGCCAAGGATTTCAGCTATGGCAACCGAAAGTTCGCCCTTGAAAAAGCCTCAAGAGCCGGCAAAAGGATTTCTACCCCGGCACTAAGAAAGAGCATTGACGAAATCCTCAACACCGACTACAAGCTGAAAAGCACCTCTACAAGCGGAAGAACACTCCTTGAAAAGCTGATAGCAAAGCTGTCATTGATTTCTAAGGAGAAAAACTATGCTTAAAATTAAAGAGGCTGTTATTGTAGAGGGCAGATACGACAAAATCAAGCTTAGCTCAATAATTGACGCACCAATCATAGAAACAAACGGTTTTAGAATTTTTAAGGATAAGGAAAAGCAGTCCCTCATAAGGCAACTGGCAGAAAAGAGGGGAATACTCATAATAACCGACAGCGACTCGGCAGGCTTTGTCATCAGAAATTTTTTAAAGGGAATTGTTCCCGAAAAGAATATTAAGCAGTGCTACATACCCTGTCTTAAGGGCAAGGAAAAGCGAAAGGCAAAGCCATCAAAAGAGGGTATGCTTGGTGTTGAGGGAATAGATAATGAGGAGATAATATCTGCAATCAAAAGGTCAGATGCAACTATTGAGGGGGAAATACCTCACAAGAAATCGGAAATTACAAAAAGCGACTTTTTTGAGCTTGGACTGACGGGTAGGCCAAATTCAAAGGAAAAAAGGGAGCAGGTGCTAAAGCACTTTAATATGCCACTTTACCTTTCCACAGGGGCAATGATTTCCGCCCTTAATGTACTTGTCACCAAGGACCAACTTGAAGAAATTGTAAGAAATCCGGAAAAATAAACATATAATAAAATCACCACTTTTGACAAAACTAAAGGTGGTGATTTTTATGTGTTTAAAATGGGATGGGGTGGTTTTTCTCCTTGGGGGAGTGTCCTATTCTTTAATAGAAATTTTGTGGCGTGGCTACACCCACTATACAATGGTTTTACTTGGTGGAATTTGCTTTCTTGCACTTTACAAATTGTTTTATGCTATGAAAGATTATTCTTTATTAGAAAAATGTGTTGCGGGAGCATTGTTGATTACAACACTTGAATTTACAGTAGGGTGCATTGTAAACCTTGTACTTCATATGAATGTGTGGAACTACGGAAAAATGTCCCTTAATATACTTGGTCAGGTGTGCATTTTGTACAGCACCTACTGGGGGTTTTTGTGCATACCTATTAATTTTCTCGCAAAGAAAATACATTCTGTGGCAGAAAATAAAATCGGAGTTTGAAATTATAAATATCTCAATAATATTTTAAAATCTTTTGTGTAAACAAGACCAATAATCAACGGTATATTGGTATATCCCTTGCAAATGCCCTTAACTTTTGATACTATAAAAGTACAAAATAATCAACGAAGGGTTGATAAAATGAGCGTTATCGGTAAACAAATCAAAAGGTATCGAAAGGATAAGGGCATCACACAGGAACAGTTGGGGCAACTGGTTGGCGTTACCACACAGGCTGTGTCAAAATGGGAATGTGGCGGTACTCCGGACGCAGAGCTACTGCCAAAATTATCACAGGTGCTTTGTGTAAGTATTGATGCATTGTTTGGACTTGAGGAGAAAAGCTCCATTGCTTCTCTTGCACGCCGGATTTGCCAAATGTCTAACGAAGAAGCATACCGATATGCTTTCAGTATTTGCTGGGCAATCGAGATTGGTATGATGCAGGATATTTCCATGCTTGACGATTTTTTAAATATATTCGTTGAGTACTCCGCTATTACCACAGACACAACAGATTATTTCGCAAAAATGATGCAGGATGGTGGCATTGCTACAGCTCGACTTTCCCCTGATTTTCACTACTTTTTTCTCATGGTTGAGCCACACAGTAGTATCAAGGATAAGATTACTGATATAGATACTCTGTGCGGTGTGTTTAAAATTTTTGCTGACAAAAAGCTACTTCGCATTATTTTTTATATGTATTCACGACTCAACACACCAATCGCAACATCATTAATCAGCAAAAACACAGGTATTGATATGTCCGAGGTTGACCGTTGTATGGAAATTCTTTGCCGGAACAACCTTGCTACCAGTAGCGTTGTTGCTACTGCTGACGGTGAGATTTACTCCTATATGTTTCATCAAGAAAGCTCTGTTATTCCGTTGCTTTGCTTTGCAGATGAAATTGCCAAGACAGATTATCGTGACTTTGTGGGTTCTTTTGACCGCACAAAACCCCTCTTATAATCAACCAACAGTTTAAAACAATGCGCTTTGGTTGAATATTTCAATAGATGGTTGCTTGAAAATATTCTAATCTCGTTTTATACTGGCTATGAAAATATAACAAGGGTGATTACATATATGAAAAAAATACTCGCTATCTTTTTAAGTTTAATACTTGCATTGTCTTTTGTGTCTTGCTCATCTGATAAAAATGACAGCGGTGATATCAAAGAAACTACCGTTGCGGCTGCCGACAAAACCATAACTGACGAAATTAAAAAGAATATGGACAGTGTGCTGGAAAAGAAAAGCTTTGAGGGAATTGTTTGTCTTACGCAGAACGGTTCTGTGGTGTATCAGTGGGTAACAGGAAAAGGTGAAAATGGCTCTGACCTAACAGCTGATACCACAATGTATATCGGCTCAATATCAAAGCAGTTCTGTGCCTCTGCAATTCTGTTTCTCCGTGACCAAGGAAAGCTAAGTGTGGATGACACTCTTGACAAATATTTTTCTGAATACAAATACGGCAAGGACATAACGCTGAAAAATCTGCTATCTATGCGTTCCGGAATCCCGGATATGGTGAACAATGTTAAGGGCATATCTGCTGACAAAACCGAAAAGGAAAATACTGACATAATCAAGAAATGGATTTTTAGTCAGTCCCTTGAATTTGAGCCGGACAGTAATATTGAATATTGTAACTCCAACTACTTTTTGCTTGCTAATATTGTTGAACAGGTGTCAGGACAGTCATACAGTGATTTTATTTGTAAGAACTTTTTTGAGCCTTTGGGTATGACCCATTCAGGCTTTTTAGGTGAGGTAAAGGATAAGCCAGATTGGGCAGAGAGTCTGACTTACGATTCTTTTACAGCCGGAGAGGATTCACCGGGGCTGACAAAGGGTGCAGGCGATATTGCATCAAATGCTTCCGATATGGAAAAGTGGATGACCGGACTAAGCACCGGTAAGGTAATCTCAATGGACAGCTACCGTGAAATGACTACCAACTATTCAACTGACACTTCTAAGGGATACGGATATGGTATGTTTGTTTCCTTTTATGGCGGTGTAGGTCATTCCGGTTTCATTGGAAAATATACTGCTATTGACTATATAAATGAGGAAAAAGGCTATAACCTCTTTGTTTCCGGCAACAACAATTATATGGGAATCGAAAGCTTGCCATCAGAGCTACTTGGCGATTTAATTAAATAATAATTCAGGTAAATTATTAAAAAAAAGAGATTGAACCGGTTTTGTTTTCTGATTCAATCTCTTCTCTTTACTCATCAGTTCCGTAGAAAGATAGAATAAATTTCCAGATGGAAATCTCAAATACACAACATTTATGGTAAAAAAATCGGCATACACACTACCTTGTAATAATGTAACAGGTAATGTGTATGCCATTTTTTGCTATGTTTTTTATGTAGCAAATCCCACTAACCACTTGAAAGCTTGAGGAAAATATTCCGACCATGCTTCTTCGTTATGATTTTTTGTGGTATCTGTAAGTGAATTAAGTTTATCTTCAGGATAACCGTTTTCTGACATTTTGTTGTAAACCAAATCAACATAAGGGATTGTATCTTTCTCCATTTGGTTTGCTCCGCCGGTATAAAGAAAAACTTTCGGAAGATTGTCAGTATTGCTGTAATCATATGAGTCAACTACTGAAGCAATAGTATCTTCACTGTACATCCAGAATGCCGGAGAAAAAGAAAGCACCTGACCGAATACATCGGTATATTTCATTCCTAAATAATAAGAAATCAAGCCTCCCATAGAGCTTCCGCCGATACCGGTGCTGTTTTTATCTGTACGAACATTATAGTGACTGTCAATATATGGTTTTAATGTATTAACAATAAATTCACCGTATTTATCTCCTGACGGATTATCAACAAATTGTGCATAACTTTCGCCTGATGAATTATTCGGCAATGAAGAACCCACATTAACCCATTCAGGACTGTATTCATTCCACCTGTCTGCTGAATTTTCAATGCCTACAATTATTGCACCCTCATATCCGTTATCCATCATATCGGCAATAGCCTCGTCAACCATCCATTCTCCTGCGTATGATGTATACATATCAAAAAGATACTGTCCGTCCTGCATATAAAATACACTTTTTATGTCAAGTAATATATAATAAAAAATCCGCATAATTCAATTATTTTATTGTTAATCTTGACAAATAAAATTATTAGCACTATAATGAAAACAGGAAATAAAGTCCGTAAAATCTATTTGGGAGGATTGAAAA
>JAXESA010000036.1:0-3809 GCA_034116205.1 Ruminococcus sp.
GTACCAAAGGACATAATTTTTGTAGGTGAAAGCGGTATAAAGGACAACGGCCACATTGAAAAATTAAGGTCAGCCGGAGTTGACGCTGTGCTGATTGGCGAAACCCTTATGAGGAGCGACAACAAAAAAGTTGCCCTTGAAAAACTTAACGGTTCACCGCTTTAGAATAAAAGAGCATTGATTTTAAATGTAAAAGAGATAAGGAGAGAATAAAATGTCAAAAGGAAGATTTGGCAAACACGGGGGTCAGTTTATTCCCGAAACCCTGATGAATGCCATTATTGAATTGGAGGATGCTTACAACAAATACAAGGACGACCCTGAATTTGTACAGGAGCTTACCACACTCTTAAATGAATACGCAGGTAGGCCATCACTTCTTTACTATGCGGAAAAAATGACAAAGGACTTGGGAGGAGCAAAGATTTATCTTAAGAGAGAGGATCTTAACCACACAGGAAGTCACAAGCTGAACAATGTTTTAGGTCAGGTTCTCCTTGCCAAGAAAATGGGCAAAACAAGGGTAATTGCCGAAACAGGAGCCGGTCAGCACGGTGTTGCAACCGCCACCGCCGCCGCCCTTATGGGTATGGAATGTGAAATCTTTATGGGTAAGGAGGACACAGACCGTCAGGCGCTGAATGTTTACAGAATGAAACTGCTTGGTGCAAAGGTACACCCGGTTACAAGCGGTACAATGACGCTAAAGGATGCTGTAAACGAAACCTTCCGTGAATGGACAAACAGAATTGACGACACACACTATGTAATCGGCTCTGTTATGGGGCCTCACCCGTTCCCTACAATGGTAAGGGATTTTCAAAGTGTTATCAGCAAGGAAATAAAAAGTCAAATCCTCGAAAAAGAGGGCAGACTCCCCGATGTTGTAATGGCTTGTGTTGGTGGGGGAAGTAACGCAATGGGTGCGTTTTACGAATTTATCCCAAACGAAGAGGTACGGCTAATCGGCTGTGAGGGCGCAGGCAAGGGTATCCACACAGAAGAAACTGCCGCCACAATCTCCATAGGCAGGGACGGAATTTTCCACGGTATGCACAGCTATTTCTGTCAGGACGAATACGGACAAATCTCCCCTGTTTATTCAATCTCCGCAGGACTTGACTACCCCGGTGTAGGCCCTGAACACGCCTACCTTAACGACATAGGCAGAGCAAAATATGTTCCTGTTACAGATGACGAGGCGGTTGACGCCTTTGAATACCTTTCAAGAACAGAGGGAATTATCCCGGCAATAGAGTCCTCACACGCAGTTGCCCACGCAATTAAGCTGGCTCCCACAATGGATAAGGACAAAATTATTGTTGTAAATCTTTCAGGCAGAGGCGACAAGGATGTAGCCGCCATTGCCCGTTACAGAGGGGAGGATATTTATGAGTAAAATTTCAGACGCTTTCAAAAAGGGAAAAGCATTTATACCCTTTATCACAGCAGGCGACCCAAGCCTTGACATAACAGAACAGTTGCTTATTGAAATGGACAAAAACGGCGCTGACATTATCGAGGTGGGCATACCCTTTTCCGACCCTGTTGCCGAGGGGATTGTAATTCAGGAGGCTGACATCAGGTCATTGGCAGGCGGAACAACCACAGATAAAATTTTTGAAATGCTGATTAAAGTTCGACCAAAGCTTTCCTGTGCAGTTGCAATTATGACCTACATAAACCCTGTTTATGGATATGGCACAGACAAATTTTTGTCAAACTGTGAAAAGGCAGGTATTGACGCACTTATAGTACCTGACATTCCTTATGAGGAAAGAGATGTTGTAAAGCCTTACTGCGAAAACCACGGTGTTGACTTCATCTCCTTCGTTGCTCCAACAAGCCACCACAGAATCAAAACCATTGCAAAGGATGCACAGGGCTTTGTGTACTGCGTTTCTTCCCTTGGAGTTACAGGTGTAAGGCAAAACATCACAACCAATATCGGTGAAATGATTGACCTTGTGAAGTCTGTAAACAACATTCCCTGTGCTGTGGGATTTGGAATTTCCACACCGGAACAGGCAAAGGAAATGGCTAAAAATGCCGACGGAGTAATTGTGGGTTCTGCCATTGTCAAGCTATGTGCAAAATACGGCAAGGACTGTGTTCCCTATGTTGCCGACTATGTAAAGAGTATGAAAGAGGCTATTTCTTAAAACTATCGAATAATATTGCAAATAACAAAACCGAGCAAACTTTTTTAGTCTGCTCGGTCATTTTTATATCACCAAAAATTATTTAATATATCCGATTTTCTTCATTACCTTGTCAAGGGTTCTCTGGCTGAAGGACTGGGCAAAATCGTCTGCCTTTTTCCAGGTTTCCTCCATAAATGCTCTGTCCTTGATGATTTTGTCGTATTCGGCTTGAATTGGCTTTAGGTGTTCAACAACAGCCTCGCCAACTGCTGTCTTAAAGTCACCGTAGCCCTTTCCGTCAAAGTCCTTTTCAATCTGCTCCATTGTAAGTCCTGTAACAGCACCGTAAATTGTCATAAGGTTGCTGATACCCGGCTTATCCTCGCTAAAGCGAACAACAGCGTCGTTGTCGGTGATTGCACGCTTAAACTTTTTCATAATTGTTTCAGGTCTGTCAAGTACATAAACACAGCCGTTAACATTCTCGTCGCTTTTGCTCATCTTGTTTTCAGGGTTTTGCAGTGACATAACCCTTGCACCGTTTTTAGGAATAAAGCCCTCCGGAATTTTGAAAACATTTCCGTAAATTCCGTTAAATCTTGTGGCTATATCACGGGTGATTTCAAGGTGTTGCATCTGGTCTGCGCCAACAGGCACCTTGTCAGCCTGATAAAGCAAAATATCAGCCGCCATAAGTGCAGGATATGTAAAAAGTCCTGCGTTGATGTTGTCGGCGTGTTTACGGCTTTTGTCCTTAAACTGTGTCATTCGTGAAAGCTCACCAAACTGTGTGTAGCAGTTAAGAATCCAAGCAAGCTGTGCATGGGTTGTAACGTGGCTTTGTATGAAGAATACGCTTTTTTCAGGGTCAACACCACAGGCAAGTAAGAGGGCATACATATCAAGAATGTTCTTCCTCATTTCCTTTGGATCCTGTCTTACGGTTATTGTGTGCAAATCTGCAAGGGCATAAAAGCAGAAATATTCATCCTGCATTTTTACCCAGTTTCTGATTGCTCCCATATAGTTTCCAAGGGTCATTGAACCACTTGGCTGAATTGCACTTAAAACGATTGGCTTTTTTTCTCCCATTTCTATATACCTCATTTAATAAATTTTTTTGCTGTTTCGGCAAGCAATATAATTCCCTTTTCAAGCTGTTCATCAGTTGGTGTTGAAAAGTTCACCCTAAAGGTGTGGCACTCAAGACTTTCGTCTGTCAAAAAGGCATTACCCGGCACTACGCACACCTTGTTAAGGACAGCCTCCTTGCAAAATTGTGGCATATCCACATACTTTGGCAGACTGCACATTGTGAAAAGTCCCCCTGTGATTTTGGAGTAGGTAATTCCCAAAGGAACTAAATACTTATCCATTAAATCCATCATATACTGCGCCTTTTTGCTGTATATTCTGCGGAGCTTTTCAAGGTGTCCGTCAAAGTCGTAATTTGTCATAAATTCATAGCACACCATCTGCGCCCACATATTTGTGTGAACATCATTTCCCTGCTTGCAAACAACTAGCTTTTGGAAAACAGGCTTTGGTGCTATGACATAGGCAACACGGATACCGGGGGAAATAACCTTGCTCATTGAGCCGGCGTAAATTACAATTCCGTCCTTGTCAAAGCTTTTTATGCAAGGCACATATTCTCCCGAATAC
>JAXESA010000037.1:0-6411 GCA_034116205.1 Ruminococcus sp.
AGATTTTGTTGTAGTCGGCATATCATTAGGTGTTTTTGTGCCATCTTCTGCTTTTTTAAATGTTGTAGTAAAGAGTGTCTTGGCTGTTGACCGGAATATCTGTAATGTTCTTGTTTCTCCACCATATACAATTGTCTTGCCATCCCACTGTGAAGCATTGCATATGCTTCCGGTTGAAATTGATTTACCATCAATAGTAAGTGAACTATACTTATGATAGAAATGAACATGTTCTAAATCTACAGAAGCAGGGAGATAGAACTTTACCTTACCGCTTGTGCCGAAATAAGGCTTTACCATTGCGTCTGCGGAATTGGTAACACTGGGCTGTGCGTCAATCCACATGCCCTCTGAGAAAGCGTTGCCCTTAACATCAACAGGTGCTGTTACTGTAACGGTAATCTCGCTTGATTGTACATCATTGTAACCAGCACAGGATGCAGTAACTGTGAACTTATATTCACCTGCTACTGTTGGTGTGAATGTTACTTCGTTAGTATCAATTCCTGTTACACTTTCAGGAGAGAAGCTACCGCCAAGACTTGATGTCTGATAGAAAGAATATTTTACACCGCTTGTAGCATTTGCACCTGTCAAGCTTGCTGTGAGGGTGATTGCGTTGCCTTTTTCAACAGTTGCAGGACTTGGAGTTAGAGTAACACCACTGGCTACATCAGGGAGTGTAACAGATACACTAGGAGCGTTTGTAGATGTTACAGTTTGATAGCCTGATTTAGATGCAGTAACCCTAAACTTATAAGTACCGGCAGATGATGGAACAAAGCTTTCGCTTGCTGTACTCCAACTTGAACCATCATTTGTGCTATACTCATATGCAACTGTTGCACCTTCTACTACAGTTCCGGTATAACCAAGTGTGATTGTTTCACCAACTTTGCAAGAACTTGGAGTTGCTGTAACTTCAAGGCTTGTTGCTGCTGAAAGCTGTGTAAATTCTGCAGTAATTGTACAAGCACCTGTTACTGTTGCGGTAGTTGATGCAGAAGTATCACTTGCAAATGTGGCAGAGCCTGATGTGGTCTTCCACTTTGTGAATTTATAACCTGTTGAAGGAGTTGCTGTGAGGGTGATTGTTTTTTCACCACTTAGACCTGTCAATGTACTTGTACTATCGATAGAACCGCCGGTAGCAGGTTGAGCAAGTGTTACATCGTAGGTTTGAACATCAGAAACATAGTTCCACTTAATCTTCATAGTAGAAGTATCAAGTGTAAACTTAATGGTCTTTTTAGAATCTACGCTTTTTATGCCCCATTTTTCTCCACCATTTTTAACGGCACCTTTATTTGAAACAGTATTTTTGCCCAATTCCTGATAACCCGAAGGACCCCACTTGACAGTACCATCATTAAGATTTATGTACTTATCTCCACTATTTGTAAATGTATATTCTAATTCATAAATACTTGAAGTTCCAACTTGAGTAAATTTGCGATCTGCATCTACTCCTTTTTCTCCGTTATCCCAATAACCAGTTAAATACCAGTTTGTAGATGGGGTTGGAGAAGTTGTTGTGGTTGTTGCTGTGGTTGTAGTTGTTGTTGTTGAACCATATGTTTCCCAAGTACCATTATTGTAGTACGGTACATTGGAATTCTTTGTTTCAGTAGCAGTAGTATTTGGAACATACATTGTTTTGCCTGATGAAAAATCAAGGTCATAACGATATGCAGCACTTGTTCCATGGAAGTTACCGTAATTATTCTGCTGATCTTTTGTGAAACAAACCTTTGTGTAAGCCGTAGAACTGGTGAATGTTTTAGAATAAACATCTGTATCACCAATCTTAGTTAAATCAACATTCTTTGCTGCTCCAGTACCTGAACAACCATTATCACCATAAGGATTATCACTTGTGTAGAAATGGGCATAGACTGAACCCCATCCTAAAGTATCCTTGAAGTAGATTGTGTATTCATTACTGGAAGAACTACCACCGGAGTATGTTGACCATCCACCGTCATCATGCCAGTTCTTAATTGTAAATAAATTGTTATCATCCGATGAACGCTTACTAGCTGTTGTGGTAACAGTATCCCAAACAGTAGAAGAGTCGCTGTATTTTGTTCTTTCAAACTTAATAGCTCTACAATGATTATCATTTGGAACAGTAATCTTATAAATAGAACCACTTACTTTATCAGATTGACTAATAGCAACTCTATCAATAGGTTTACTTAAATCGTTATCACTGGAACTATAAGCAAATCTTACATATGGAATACTTGTATTATTGTTAAAATTCTCTTCCCAAATACTTCCAATATCAACATATAAAGTTTGATTTGCAGTAAAAGTCTCGCTTGCTCCAGAACTTTCAACATTAAGCGTAACCGCCACAGCTGAGAAGGTGGACAAAATCATAAGAACAGCAAGTATTAATGCCCACATACTGCGGAGGGTTTGCTTGATTTTCATTTTCATAAATATTACCTCCATTACAATTTTCTTGTATTAGGATTTGCAGGTATTATGCTGAATTTGAATGCCTCGTTGCCTGACCTACAACGGTTGCAGCACACAAAAGGGCATAGAAACCCACATTTAATTAGTATCATTTTAACATTTTATTACAGAAAATTCAACACTTATTATCATTTTTATTTGATTTGTAAACTTGCACAAAATCTTGTGGTGTTGAATGTTTATATTGACAATAGAGTGTGAACAAAGGCTCCCTCGGATGAGCAATGTCGTCAACTTAAGGGAAATCCACCACTCTGTCATTCCTATCCACCACGCTGTCATTCCGAGCTTATCGAGGAATCCCCTGCCTCTACCACCTATTTTGTTAGAGAAATCATATTTTCCTATAACCTGATAATGTCGATTTATGCACTACTGCTATCCTTTTAGATTCCTCGGTCGCTTTGCTCCCTCGGAATGACAGGGTGGGGTGTTCTCGGAATGACGGAGGGTGTTGTAGGTATTAGGTAATAGTGAATAGGGAATATATTTATATTAGGTAATATCTTCTAAAGACAACGAGAGATATAGAGAACACTTCTTCCCTCCTTCCGTCACGCAAGCGTGCCACCTTCCTCATCTGAGGAAGGCTGAATATGACAAACCCTCCACCGCAAGCGGTCCCCCCTTTCTGGCGAAAGCAGCAAACCCTTTGCCCCGTTGGGGCATTTCCCTTAGTAAGGGAATACCTTTACACAAGGGAGACTGGATGTAAGGCAAGTTGTTATCTTCCTTTACACAAGGAGGCAGTATATATACAAAAGCAACATTTACGGGAATGTAAAGATTGTTGCAAAAAATAAAGGCCTTTCATAAAGAAAGACCTTTTATCTTTAGATAATATTAACAAATCAACCAAACATATCGTCGCCGTCTTCGCCACCGATATCCGGTCTGTTGCCTTCCATGTCGCTTGCACCGCCACCGTAGCCTCCGCCAACGGCATAAAACTCCGGACTTCCGCCCCTTGGGCTTCCGTACAGATTTGCACAAACTACTTCATCTAAGGAAAAATCATCATATTCAATTTCAGGAGTTACATATACTTTTTTCATACCTATTCTCCTCAATATATACGATTACAAAACAAATATATTATCATTATATCAAATACATATGCAAAAATCAAGTAAATTTATAACTATGAGAACCAAAAATAATAAAATGTAATTGAATACACAACAGTTCAATCTACAACTATAATATCATTAATAGGGTGTTTTTGCAAGAAAAAAATGATAAATGTTATCATTTTGTTAATATGCACTAATTGAACGAGCTTCATTTGTGGGTTTTGTTGTAATAATAATAGTTTTTTAGGCTAAATCAGGCAATTTAAACCGGGTAACCCTATTGGACTACCCGGCTTTGGTTGTGGTTATAAACGGAAAACACCGCTTAAATATACCTTATTTTGTGGTTGAGGTGTTTTCTTTTTCTGTGGATTTTGCTGATGTGGTCTTGGTTGTTTTCTCAGTTGTTGCTTCGGTTGTTGTTTCCAGACTCTTTGGCTTTTCGCCATGCTTATAGAACTGAGCAGAACCAAGAACATTTGCGTTGAAGATTGTTTCGCCCTTCTTATCGTTGAAGGTCAGCACTCCGTCTTTGAGGGTATATTTGATTTCTGACTTATCATCGACTGCAACATTCTTGATTGTCATTTTGCCCTTTTCAGCAGAATAAGCATAATAATAGGTTGAATCAAGGCCTAAATTATCGCTCTTTGTATTTACTTTTAAAATACCATTGTCTGTAAATTCAAGGCTACAATCAAGCTGATACATTCCATAATAGTATGGCACCTTGAAATCTGTATCCCAAGCACCTACAAGGCTATCGTCTGTCTTGTAATTCTCCATTGACTGATTTTCATAGTCAGGGTCTTTTCCCTGAGTCATTTCAATGGTTTGTTCCTTTATTGTTTCGCCTGTTGACTTATCTGTCTGTGCCGGCTGAGTAAGCTTGAGTTTGGCATTGCCAAAAAGCTTTACACCCTCTACATCGTAATAAAGCTCTGTTGAGCCAAGGGAAAGTACCTTTTTATCATCCTTTGATTTTACAGTGTATTGTCCGCTGTTGCTTTCGCCTTCAAAACAAACTGTGTAACTACCATTTCCGTCACTGTCGGGACTGTCAAATATGTAGTAGTATTCATAGGACTGAGCTTCATCGGCTGTTGCTGTTGAGGATGTGTCCTCTACCTTGTAAACCCAAGTACCTGTGATTGTCTTGGAACCAAAGATATAATATGCACCAAAGGCTATAAGTGCTACAAGAAATACACAAATTGCAATAAAAATGCTTGGGTGGATGTACTTGAAAAGGAAAAACTTCTTTTTCTCTTCAACTACATTTTCCATTTCAGGTGTTAACTCTGAAAATTCGTCGGTTGTGTCGGTAACATCACCAAACTGTGACACATAGTTACCGTTTTCATCAACACCTGTGTTTTCTTGGGTGGTGTTTTCTTCGTTAAGGTTATTATCGTTATTATAATCCATATTATTATTCCTCTCTTATATACTGCTTATTACTATACAATATTTAAAAATAGAAATCAACTTTATTTTGTAAATTATTTTTTACCAATGAAAATTACTGTGGAAAAAATGACTTTTACATAAGTAAACCTCCGAAAAAATCGGAGGTTTACAAGGTTAAACTATAAAATTACTTCTTTGCTGTTACCTTACAGGTTGCATACTTCTTTGAGCCGTCTGCGGCTGTAAACTTAACAGTTGTTGAGCCTTTCTTAACAGCTTTCAGAGTTGCATACTTGCCTGAAACAATACTTGGAGTGATAACCTTTATAATTTTGGTATTGTTCGACTTAACTGTAATGCTCTTGCTGTAAACATTGGAAGGATAAAGTGTTGCTTTAACCTTAATCTTTCCACCCTTTTCATAGATATTTACACTCTTTGAGCTAAGCTTAACAGCTGTTGCCTTTTGCGGTTTAACTGTAATCTTGCACTTAGCATACTTACCGCTGCCATCCTTAGCCTTAACTGTGATGTAGGCTGTGCCCGGTCTGATACCCTTTACATAGCCTGTTGACGTAACAGTTGCCACCCTTTTGTTTGAAGTAATATACTGAACACCCTTGTTGGTTGCATTTGTAGGAGAAACAGTAGCTTTAAGCCTAAATGTTTTTCCTGTATATATTGTCTGTGATTTGGTGTTTAGTGTAATTCTGTTAACTAAAACTTTATCCGGTTCAGTTGTTGGAGGTACTGTTGTGGTTGTAGGTGTTGTTTCTGTTACAGTTGTAGTAACTTCTGTTACAGGCTCTGTTGTAGTTATTGGTTCGGTTGTTGGAGCAACGGTTGTTGTTTCTGTAACTGTTGTTGTTTCGGTTACCGGCTCTGTTGTGGTAGTTGGTTCGGTAGTTGGAGCAACGGTTGTTGTTTCTGTAACTGTTGTTGTTTCGGTTACCGGAACTGTGGTTGTTTCTGTTACAGTTGTTTCACTTACAGAAACTGTGGTTGTTGGCTCGGCTGTTGGAGCAACGGTTGTTGTTTCTGTAACTGTTGTTGTTTCGGTTACCGGAACAGTGGTTGTTTCTGTTACTGTTGTTTCACTTACAGGAACTGTTTTGGTTTCTGATACAGTAGTATCTGCTACTGTTGATGTTTCTATTGTGGTTGTTGGTAATGTGGTTGGGTAGGTAATTTCAGCACCGTCTGTTGACTCTATCCAAGTGAATGGTGTTTCCATCTTGCCGTCAGTTGCATATTTTGTGCCGTCAACACCTGTTAGTACATCTACATTTCCTGATGAATAATACTGTCCGCCTTCTTTTACAATACGGAATGTTGCTGTCATAAGGGCAGTCTTTTCAGTGAAATCATATGGATTCATAAAGCTTGAACCATTGTAGTAGATTTTGCCGAAAATATCTGTGTTGTACATAGCACCCTTGGT
>JAXESA010000038.1:0-3989 GCA_034116205.1 Ruminococcus sp.
TTGTAGTAAACGGCTTTAGTAAGTCCTATGCTATGACAGGCTGGCGACTTGGCTATGCCTTAGGCCCAAAGGAAATTCTCTCTCAAATGACAAAGCTCCACCAGTTCTGTATTATGAGCGCTCCAACAACAGCCCAGTATGCAGCCATTGAGGCTTTGAGAAAGGGCGATAAGGATATAGAAAGTATGAGGGACGAATATGAAATGCGAAAGAATTTCATAGTCGGTTCTTTTGAAAAGCTTGGACTTAGTTGCTTTGAGCCTAAGGGTGCTTTCTATTGTTTCCCCTGCATCAAAAGCACAGGTCTTTCTTCCGAAGAATTCTGCACAAGACTTATCAAGGAAAAGCGTGTTGCTGTTGTTCCCGGTAATGCCTTTGGTGAAAGCGGAGAAGGATTTATTCGTGCATCCTACTGTAACTCCCTTAAAAATATTTCCGAGGCAATGAAGAGGATTGAAAGTTTCCTCCAGGAGTTAAAAGATGAAAATAAAAGTTAATGCTCCGGCAAAAGTAAATCTTGCTGTTGATGTAATGGGCAGAAGACCTGACGGTTACCACTCAGTAAGTCTTGTACTTCAAGCTATATCTATCTACGATACAGTAACCATAACATCTAATGAAAGTGAAGAAATCACAATTACTTGCAATGACGAAAATGTTCCCTGTGATAAAAGGAATATCGCCTACAAAGCAGCACAAAGATTTTTCCACAGTACAGGCATAAAAAACATAGGAGTTAATATTGACATAAAAAAGGTAATTCCGTCCCAGGCAGGACTTGGAGGAGGTAGCTCCGACGGTGCTGCTGTCATAATGGGGCTTAATGCTATGTTCAACACTCACCTAAAGGATAAAGAGATGGAAGAAATCTGTTCCTATATCGGTGCCGATGTTCCTTTCTTTATAAATGGGGGAACACAGCTTGCCACAGGTATCGGCACAGATATGGAAAAACTCCATTCAATGCCTGAGTGCTTTATGGTAGTTTGCAAGCCGGACATCAATGTTTCCACTAAAGAGGCATATGATGCAATAGACGCTCAGTCTGTAAAGCAGTTCAAGTATTCCGACGAGGTTGTAAAGGGGATATATCTGCGTAGCCTAAACTCAGTTGTCACCTCAATGTACAACGACTTTGATGTTTTTCTTGACATCAAGGAGGTCAATGATATTAAAAAGTTTATGTATGACCACAAGGCAAAGGGTGCCTGTATGAGTGGCTCAGGTTCAGCAGTTTTTGGTGTTTTCAAAACAGAAAAGCAGGCTGAAAGCTGTGCAAATGCACTTAAAGAGAATTATGAAAAAACCTTTGTCTGTAAACCCATAAAAATAGGTTGCTCGGTAATATAATTGAATAAAAACAAAAAGCCTGTCCATATTCTTATCGAAGGGCAGGTTTTTATATATGAAAATGTTATTAAAGTCACTTTCTCTGGGTCTGGTTTTAGCTGTAATATTCACCCTTGTACCGTTTAAAGCACAGTGTGATGATATTTCCAATGAGCTTTTCAGACTTCATATCCTTGCAAATTCCGACAGCGAAAAGGACCAGGAATTAAAACTCAAGGTGCGTAACAGGGTTTTGGATTATACAAATACTCTCTATGAAAATTCAAATTCAAAGTCCGATACAATTAATATTACTAAAGAAAACCTTAGCAACATCCTATCAGTTGCACAGAAGGAAGTCTATAAAAGAGGATATAACTACACAGTAACAGGTGAAGTAACAAAAATGTACTTCAATACCAGAACATATGGTGATGCCACTATACCAAGCGGAATGTATGACGCTTTGCGGATAAAAATCGGCAAAGCTGAGGGCCACAACTGGTGGTGCGTAATGTATCCCTCATTTTGTATAGGGGAGAGCATCTCTCTACAGGATACAAACCTTACAGAAGAAGAACAAAAATTAATCTATGACGATAGTGAAATTAAGGTAAAATTCAAGGTTGTAGAGTGGTTTGAAAAGATAAAATCTATTTTTAATTAATACAAAAATTTATAAGTACCATTTTTGGTACACTTAATGATATATAATATATGTTATTGATATATAAGGCGGTGAAAGCTATGCTTAATATTATTGCAGGCAACAGCGGAACAGGCAAAACAACCTATATTCAAAATCTGCTTGCAGATATGGTGCGTAAGGGTGAGGAGAGAATTCTTTTCATAGTTCCCGACCAAAGCTCCTTTGATACAGAAAAAGCATTTCTTGAAATGTTAGGCCCAATGGATTCCTTAAAAATCAAGGTAATGGGTTTTACAAGGCTTTGTGACTATATATTTTCAGTGAACGGAAGTACCGGTAAAGTAACTCTTGATGAGGGAAGTAAGGCAATTTTAATGTCCCTTGCCCTAAAGGAATGTCAAGACAATATGCCACTTTTCTCCGGCACAAAGAATAAAAATGAGCTGATTTCCCTAATGCTTTCGGCGGTCAGCGAATACAAAACCTGTAACATTACAGGGGAAGATATCTTAGAAACAGCAAAGCATATTACTGACGAAACTTTAAAGGAAAAGCTAAAGGAAACCTCTCTTGTGATGGATGCCTTTAATATGCTTGTTGACAAAAGCTATCTAGACCCTGACGATTATGTAATAGCAGGACTTAATTCTTTAAAGGAAAATAATATCTTTACCGACTACATAATCGCCCTTGATTCCTTTAGCGGTTTCACAATTGCGGAACTTATGCTCCTTGAAAAGCTGATGTCCGACAGCCGAGAGTTTTACATTTCCCTTACAACTGACTGTCTGAACAACAACGAACTATTCTTTACAACAGAGAGGACAATCCGTCAGCTAAAGCGAATTGCTAAGAATAACAATGTAATAATCCCATCTATAAAGCAGTTAAAGGATGATGTTCGATTTAAAAATCAAGACTTAATTCCGATTTTGCACAATGTTTATCGTGTGGAAAAGGAGAATTTTGAGAGTCAGCCGAAAGATATTCTTATTTATGAATGTATCAACAAATATACCGAATGCGACTTTGTTGCAAGGAACATAAAACAGCTGATTATCGAAAAAGGCTATACCTATGACGATATAGCAGTTGTTTTTCGTGACGAAAACTCCTATGATGGTGTAATTGACACAACCCTAAAAAAGTATGATATTCCTTACTTTATGGACAAAACAGAGGATATTTTTTCAAAGCACTTAATAAAGCTTGTGAACTCTCTCTTTGATGTTATAAACACCTCATATAACAGGGAAAAGGTGCTGAATGTCCTTAAATGCGGGCTTTTGTCCTTTACCCAAGAGGAAATCTCAAATTTTGAAAACTATCTTTTGATGTGGGATATAAAGGGTGCAAGGTTCAAAAAGCCTTTCACCAACAATCCCCGTGGCTTTGTAAGTGAATTTTCAAAGGGTGACCAAAAACTGCTTGACCAAATTAACAGGGTGAGGGAAACACTAATCAATCCAATAGTTAATTTTATAGAATTTTCAAAGGAACAAGACCCGGCTGTAATTACAAAGAATCTGTATCAACTTTTAATTACATATCAAATTCCCGAAAATATTGTTTTGATGTGCCAAACCCTTACAAATGCAGGGGAGGAGGATTATTCCGACGAGCAACGCAGACTTTGGGATATTCTTATGAATGTTCTTGATAAGATGTATTCAGTATTAGAGGGCAAAAAGCTGTCACTTAAGGAGTACGGAGAACTGCTTTCACTCCAGTTTAAATATACTGAAATCGGCTACATCCCTCGTTCAATAGACCAGGTTGTAGTGTCCGGCATTGAGCGTGTCCGCCTTACCCAAAAGAAGGCAATTTTCGTAATTGGTTGTAACGAGGGAGTGTTCCCAAAGACCCCGTCACCCTCAGGAGTGTTTACCGACAGCGAGCGAAAACTCCTTATTGAACAGGGACTTGAAGTAAACGATTCTTCTTTGGAACTAAACTTTAAGGAAATGTACCTTGCCTACTATGCACTTACCTTACCCTCGGAAAAACTGTA
>JAXESA010000039.1:0-2775 GCA_034116205.1 Ruminococcus sp.
TTTTATTTCAGTCTTTTTTTACAGAAAAGGCGATAAGAAAGTCCACTGCGTGAGCTGTGGGAGTATCAATGGTCCCTTTTTTGAATTCGCATTTTTGATGAGTTCGTAAATTTTGACGAACTTTTGTCAGAAGATTGTCGGAGCTTTGGTATGTAAGGTGTCAAGTAATAAGAATACAATCACAACTAAAGAGATATGTCTATAGAAGGTGATTGTTGATGATCAAACAGATACTCGGCAAGGGATCTGTCTATGCGAAGAAAAATAAATACGGAAATCGCTATTGGTATCTGGAGGTGCGATATCTCGATGAAAACGATGAGCAGCATAAAAAGTACATCAGGGGCGTTACCAGAAGAGATGCCTTTGCCAACGGTGATGAGTTCATACAGCAAACCAACGAGGATATAGAGCGGATAAACAAAAATGAAGCTTCTAACTGCAAAAATGTATCTTTCAATGAGTTCTGCGCCGATTATCTTGAAAAAGTCTGCAAGAGAAAAGTTAAAGACAGCACTTACCTTAGATATGTTACAACCTTTAAGAAAAACCTGTCACCGCAATTGGGCGATATGCTGATGAAAGATATAAGCACTTTTGATATTATCGACTGCATTAATAAATTAGTGGATACAGGATTATCCGAATCAACGGTGAAAAAAGCTTATTTGCTGTTGTCAAAATGTTTTGCTTTTTATAAGACCGTTACAGGAAGCTCGTATAGCCCCTTAGACGGCGTTGAACAGCCAAGGGTAAGAGTAGACACCGGCGAACATATAAAGTGCTTTACACCGGCGGAAATGGAGCGAATACGGCTCGCTTCAATGCAATGTTCAGATGATGGTACTTTGAAATACGCCAATGCCATTGTAGTTTTAGCTTACAGCGGGCTCAGAGTAGGGGAGCTGCTTGCTCTTACATGGGATGACGTCGATCTCGTAAACAACACTATTCACATAGGCAAAACGATATCTCAGGGCGTTGTGCAAGAGAACGGTACTGTTGATTACAGTCTCAGGATACAAAATATGCCGAAGTCAAAGAGCGGAGAGCGTACTATAGTGCTGCATCCTTATGCCAAAGACGCCTTAATCCGAATGCAAAACGAAAGCAATGGTTCGGAGTATGTCGTATCCACCGAAAACCATAATCCGGTTTCTCCCGGCAGAATTTATAAAACTTTCGGTTCAATTCTTAATAGGTGCGATTTTCAAGTAAATGGCAGGACCGGAGTTCACTCTTTGCGTCATTCGTTTGCTACATACTTAATCAAAGCAGGGTTAGATTCGGATTCTGTCGCGGTTTATTTAGGACACTCGACCGATGCCATCACAAAGAAGTTCTACATTCACGACAAAGAAAATATAGCGAGGAACAAGTGGCTGCAATCTGCTGTTTTTTGCGCTTAACTTAAAAAATAGGGGAGCGGTTGGCGATACAAAATGTACGCTAACCGGTCCCCTTATCTGTTATTGATTGCACAGGTATTTTCCTGCACAAAGGTCTTTTAACATTTCCACAGACCAAATGTCATTTGACAAATATTCAAGAACACCATACCGCCACTTTAGAATCATTGAGGGTTCTCCACAGCCACGCTCCGGAGAATTGTCATAAACATAACATTCGTCACAAACATCAAAAAGTTTAGGAAACAATGACATTGCACGATGGAAGCGCTGCGTAACCTTTTCAGGTGGTACATAATGTCCACCTTTGTTTTTTCGCTGTTCTACACGTGAAATGTTTATTTTGGGGTCAATGGTTAGAACATAAATACATATAACCCTGTACCCCATCTCCTTTGCTCTTTGCATCAAATCATAGTTTCTTTCAGTTGAAAGAAGCGTTTCGAAGGTAAAATCCTTCTGCTGTGAGAGCAGGTATTCTCGCGTATTTGTTGCGATTATGGCAGCCTTAAGTGCATCACAGCTAAGGTGATTCTGTATGTCGTCCGCATTAACATACTCGCCTATAGTTTGATATCCTGCTGTGATTGTGCTTTTCCCCGAACCGTTTGGGCCGGCCATAACCATAAGGATAGGAGTTGAGCATAACATCACCGGGTCTCCTTTCGAATGGTAATCGGTTCATTTGATGTTGGATCTAAATAGGTGAATTGATGCGATAAACCTAAGTTATTCGGATCGGCGATTGCGCTTTTAACCGACGCATCTAAAAAGTCTAAGTCTATAGTGGGTTGCATTTGTTTTTTTGATTGCGCTGTGACATCAAACGGAAAGCCATTATTAGCAATAAAACGTTTTAAGAAAACATTAATGGCTGTACTTAGCGGAATTCCGATTGCATCAGCAACTTCTTCCGCTCCTTTTTTTACATTATCTTCAACTCTGGTTGAAATTGTAGCCATAATACCTCCTTTCTTAGTTTATCGGAATCACCATAAGTTTAGTACGTCCTGTTTTTTTATTGTTTTCCGACTTCCATATCCTTACAGGGGGAAATGCAGGTATAATATATGCTCTTTTTGTCACATATAACCTACATTATTATTATACCGCATTTCATAAGTTTGTCAACAGAAAAGTGCAAATGTGATACAAAAATATAAAATTGTAATACATTGTAACACTTTCGCTCCTTATAATAGAACCCATATTAGCGTTTCCTTGTACAGAAATAACCATCTCATTTAATATCTTACATATTTTATGTGCCGAACAATCACATCGCTTTTTTCACTACGATCTTACATACTTTCCATGAAACACAAAAGAGGTGATTATTATCGGCGAGTTGTATAAAGAGTTTTCT
>JAXESA010000040.1:0-2222 GCA_034116205.1 Ruminococcus sp.
GGTAAAATCTTTGTTACAGATGTAGAAGATGTTATGAGAGTTCGTACCGGAGAAACCGGCTATGACGCTCTGAACGACTAAACTTAGCTTATATCACTAACAAGTATCAGTTCATTCCTGAGGAACTATACTTAGTTTTATACCTATCCTTTTTAAGAAAGGCTGTACTTCGGTACAGTCCTTTCTTATTTTTTTATACTAATACCTAAGGAAACACTGAATAAAAAGCAGGTATTAGTATTATCTTGTTTAAAATTATTTCACAGATTGTTAACAACTCCGACACTATGCACAAATCCGCTCCCGAATTATTGTAGGAACCAGCAGAAAATTATTCTATAAAAGAAAATTATTTCAAACGCTTCATATTATAATAATAATGTAAAAGATTATCCTACAATGGGGTGTTATGAAATGATTAAAACAAAAAGGCTTTTGGCTATTTTTCTCACAATAGCCACCATGTTAAGTATTGCAGTGGTTTCCTCCTTTACTGCAAGTACCGAAAGCGTAGGAATTACCATTCACTATTACAGTGAAAGCGGTACTCCAAACATTTACTATTGGAACTCACTTCCTACAAATACCGAAACGGACTACCCCGGCCCTTCAATGATATCAGAGGGCAACGGTTGGTACAAGTACAGCTTCAGCGATAAAACAAAAATCAACCTTATGTTTGTAACACAGGGAAATCAGTCCAATGAACTCACCCGAACAACCGGAGAATGGTGGTACAAAGGTACACGATGGTATTCAAAGGATCCCTCAAACCAGGGCAACTATGAAAGAACCGATCTTCGTGAGGACAGCATTTACTTTGTAATTACCACAAGATTTTATGACGGTGACACAGGCAACAATGTTCACTGCTGGGATGACGGACAGGCAAACAACCCGGACTCCGACCCTGCATGGCGTGGTGACTTCAAGGGTCTTATTCAAAAGCTGGACTACATCAAGGCTTTGGGCTTTACAGCAATATGGATTACGCCGGTAGTTGAAAATGCCTCCGGCTACGACTATCACGGCTACCACGCATTTGACTTTACAAAGGTTGACCCTCGTTACGAAAGCAGCGGAGCTACATATCAGGACCTGATTGACGCAGCCCACGACAAGGGTATGAAGATTATTCAGGATGTAGTTATCAACCATGCCGGTAACTTTGGCGAAAGCTTCCTTGCACCAATGTTTACAAAGGACTACGACAATTTGGAAACAGCCGATTGTATGAAGGTTATCAGCGGTTCTCTTCTTGAGAAGTCATTCCCTAACTACAATTCCCTAAAGCCTGAAAATCAGTATCAGGCAAGACTTTCTGTAATGAAGGACACACAGGTGGTAACTGAGGAATTTTCTGCTCCTGCCGGTGACCCAAACAACTACTTCCACCACAATAAGGATTTAAGCTGGGAAAGTCCATCTGTTCAGTTAGGTCAGATTGCAGGTGACTGCGTTGACATTAACACAGAAAACAAAACTGTTGCAAATTACCTTAATTCTGCATACACAAACTATATTGATATGGGCGTTGACGCCTTCCGTCTTGACACAGAAAAGCATGTTTCAAGACTTACTCTCAACGAGCTTTACTTCCCTGAGTGGCAGAAGGCCGGCGGAGATAAATTCTTCATTTACGGCGAGGTTTGTACAAGAGTTTACGAATATTGGAACCACGGTATTCCGGCAATTTCCGCCCCATTCTACACATGGGGAGAAACAGACAGCAAGTACAAAAACTGCTTTGGAAATGACTGGCAGGCTAATGTTAACCTCTCTTTACAGCATTATGCAAGTCACGAGAGCACATCAAGCGCCCTCAAGTCAGACAATGTATTCCTTAACGGTATTACTTACCACACACCTGACTACAGCAAGTCAAACGGTACAGGTGTAATCGACTTCCCAATGCACTGGAACTTTGGCAACGCAAACAGTGCCTTTACCCGAGGAAAAGAGGAAGACCCATATTACAACGACTCAACCTATAATGTTACATATGTTGACTCCCACGACTACGGTCCTGATTGTGATGTAAGATACCCGGGCAATACAAGTGCATGGGCAGAAAACCTTTCACTTATGTACACCTTCCGTGGTATTCCTTGCGTTTACTATGGTTCAGAAACACAGTTTATGGGCGGTCAGGTAATTGATGTGGGTCCAAATGCTCCTCTTTCAACAACAGGTCGTGCATACTACGGTGACCATCTTGAGGG
>JAXESA010000041.1:0-3788 GCA_034116205.1 Ruminococcus sp.
AGGAAGTCATATCCGCTGATACCTGTTGGTGTCAGGGTTACATACTGACCTGTCTTAACATCCTTGTTGTCATAGAATATGGACTGTGTTGTTTCTACTCCGTTTGCACCAAGCTTAACCTTAAGTCCTGTACCGCCAACTACCTGAACCTTAAGTTCGGAACCCGGCATCTGATTGAACTTTGCAACTACTTCTGTGTTGTCGGTTACTGTGAATGTGTATGTTGAAGAGCTTGAAACTCTTGTATTGCCAACATAGTAGCCTGCAAATGTGTAGCCCTCGTTAGCCTTTGCGTTAAGGGTTACAGATGTACCGTAGTCAACATCTTCTGTTGGGCAACCTGTTACTGTACCGTTTACTGTTGAAACGCTTACAGAATACTTGTTCAGTGTTCCTGTGAACACAGCTGTGTAGGTTGCGTCTGCATTTACTGTTTCTACTACATCCTTGTCCCATCCGCTGAAGGTATATGTATATTGCTGGTCTGCCGGCTTAACAGGAGTTTCTGTTGGAACAACAACTGTTGCACCTGCATCATACTTCTGTGTGCTGATTACTGTTCCGTCATAGTTCTTGAAGGTTACGGTGTATTGGTCTGTAACGATAACGCTTGTGGTAGTAGTTTCAGTTTCTTCCGAAATAACTGATGTTTCAAATCGACAGGATAATCTGCTGTCGTCATAAAAATCATAATCAACAATACTATCATAGTTTTCGTCATCTATTACTTCCCAAATATTTTCAACAGTGTAGTTACCTGCACTAAGAACTGTAAAATCTGCTGTTAAGAAAACTTTTTCACTTGTAAAGTCATATAAATCACTGAACGAAGTTCCTATATAATACAAGAATCCCTCTTTGGATGTATTAGTCATAACATTTGTTGTTGTATTTGGCAAAGCAAAGTTTTCGAGCCTAAGTCCTGTGGAATCATATGTTACATAACCCTGAAAGTCCTGCCACTTTAAATCTGAACTTACATAGTAGGTCAATTTTACCTTTTCACCTACATTGACTTCCTGACCATTTACGGTAGCTTTTTCCGTTCCTAAAGGAGTCAAATCTAAACTTGCAGATGATACTGAAACAGTACCAAACAACATCATAATTGCAAGTAAAACACTTGTAAATTTTCTAATCTTATGTTTCAAAGAAACACTTCCTTTCTTATTCGTATTTTTTACACACCTATACACATAAATTTTACCACAAAATTATGAATAAATCTCAACAAAATACTATTTTCATCTCTATAAATACAAATTCGTTGAAATGCACAAAAAAGCATTGATTTATTGCACAAAAGAGCAAACAGCCACCCATAGAAAGGATGGCTGAACCTATTTTTAATATAAATTTTTCAAAAACTAATCCTTTTATTACTCAACCAAAGCAAGCATTTTTTCATATATATCAGGATGGGTTTTTCTGATGGTAATAGGACGGTGGTTTTCGTTGACAAAACAATGGGTAGAATGTCCTGTACAGGCAAGGGCATCGTCCTTTGTAAAACGGATTTCGTAATCGAACTCCATTTTAACACCGTTAAAAAATGTCATCTTGGTATAAACTGCAAACTCGTCACCGCATCCCAAGGATTTGTGGTACTTTGCGTACACATCCACCACAGGGATAATGAGGTTCATATCCTCAAGAGTCATACAGTCGCAGTCAATTTGCTCCATTAAATCAATTCTTGCCTCTTCAAAATAGCGAATGTAATTTGAATGGTGAACAATAGTCATTCGATCGGTTTCGTAATAATTTACTTTGCGTACATATGGTTTTATTTTCAAAATATCACTTCCTTAACAGCAGTCCTGCTTCAAAGTCTTTTTTAGCCTGTTCCTTGATTTTGTAATGCTGTTTTTTACCTGTTGCTGTGTGAGGAAGTTCCTCTACAAAGCGGTAATATCTTGGGCATTTATACTTTGAAAGGTTAGGGTGGTCAGCACAGTAATCAATCATTTCCTTTACTGTCAGGCTGTTGTCCTCAGGGATAATATATGCAACAAGTACCTCTCCTCTTGTTTTGTCGGGGATAGAGGAAACTATGCTCTCCTGCACCTTCGGGTGCATATTTAACACTTCTTCTATCTGCGGAGGATAAATATTCTCTCCACTGCAAATAATCATATCATCCTTACGACCTGCAACTGTGACAAATTCCTTGTCGTCCCATGTACCAAGGTCGCCAGTGTAAAGGAAGCCCTTGTAGTACTTTTCCTTTGTAACCTTTGGATTATTATAGTAGCACATTGTGGACTTTGACGGAGATTTAATGATAATTTCTCCAACCTCTGTGCCGTCCTTTGCCACCATCTCGTCAGGCTCTGCCTTTCTGTCCTCGTAGGCCTTAACAACCCTAACATCATCATCTGTACAAGAACGGCCTGCTGTACCGGACATATCAGGCAAATCGTATGGTCTTAGGAATGTGTTCCAGAAGGACTCTGTTGTGCCATAACCGTTGAAAATGTTTGGTGTAAGGGTTTCCTGAAAACGGATACACTGTGCCCTTTCAAGAGGTGAACCCATTGTGACAATACCCTTGATTTTGGAGAGGTCAACAGGGTGCTTTTCCTGTCTTGTTGCAAGGGAGGTAAGCACCGCAGGAACACCGATAAGGAAGGTTACACCGTACTTTTCTGTATATTGCAAGCAAATCCTTGGGTTGTAACTCCTCAGCACTACAACAGCACCGCCGGCATACAGAGTTGGTGTAAGTCCGCCGGAATGAAGTCCGCCACGGTGGAACCATGGTGTCATATTCATTGTAATATCTGTTGGGTTAAGTGGGAAGTGCATAATTACATCGTGAGCAGAAAGCACCTCGTTTATGTTGTTAAGTGGCACACCCTTTGGGAGGGAAGTTGTTCCTGAGGTGAAAAGTCTTGTTACCTCGTCATAAATATGGGGTTCAAAATCCACAGGAGGGTTGCTGTCGTCAGCATCCTTCATAAAGTCCTCAAAGAAGATGTGACCCTTTGGCAGCTTTGTGCATTTATGCTCATAGTCCACCATAATAATAACTTCAGGCTTTTCAACACAGAGGGCAAGTGCCTTTTGCATCTCCTGTGCGTATTCAAAGTCGTAAATAAACACCTTTGGCTTGTTGTGGTTTATTAAGAGGGCAGTTTCCCCTGCCGCAAGGTTGAAGTTGGCAGGGCAGTTGATTGCTCCGATTTTTTGAGGTGCAATATAGGAAATTGCAAACTGGGGAGAATTTGGAAGGAGATAAAGAACAGCGTCGTTCTTTCCAACACCCTTTGCCTTTAATGCATTTGCAAAACGGTTTACATCCTTATTAAGCTCTTCATATGTCCAAACCCTGTCCTGCTGGGGATCAATCATAGCAGGCTTGAAGCCAAAACGGCGGACATTTCTCATAAATCCGTTAAGCCATGTAAATTCGTGTTCAAATGTGTCCTTAAACATTTCAATATCATAAGTGTAACCCATAGCAATCATCCTTTGTATTTATTTATTATTACCCTAATATTATGGTAAATAATTCCAATTTTATTTATCCCTGTTTTCTACTCATTATATCCCACTTAAACAATTCTGTATCAACAAGTGATGCAGAATTTGAAACAGGTTTATTTTTTATATTTACTTTATTTTTTATACTTTCCAACAATAACACTGCTGTTTTGTCCGCCAAAGCCAAGGGAATTGCTCATTGCATAATCTACATTTGTTTTTAGCGGTTCGCCCATAACCAAGTTCAAATCAATATCTTCGTCAACCTGATTAAGGTTTAGTGTATGAGGGATAACACCCTC
>JAXESA010000042.1:0-3778 GCA_034116205.1 Ruminococcus sp.
GATGCTAAGGTAGTTGAGCAGGGTCCTACTGTTCAGGTGTTTGCTTTCAACATTCAGGTAGTTAAGACAAACAGCGACGGTACAGCTAACCTTTCCGGTGCAGAATTTGAATTATACAAGGCCGACAAATCGACAAAGATTGCAACAGCTACATCAGATGCCAATGGTCTTGTGAAGTTTATGAATGCAACTGCAAACACACAGATTCAGCTTGCTAAGGGTACATACTATGTGAAAGAAACAGTTGCTCCGGAAGGATATGTTCTGCCAACAGGTGATGATGCTTGGACAGAAATCGTTATCGATCCAACAATTTCTAAAAAAGCAAATGCCGGTGCAAATGAGGCTAAGTATGAGCTGACTGCTCTTGCAAACAGTACTGATAACGATTTTGCAGTTGTTACAACGGATATCAAAAACATTAAGCTGACTGTTCCAAAGACAGGTGGTATGGGTACAGCAATCTTCACAATTTGCGGTGCATCTCTAATCGCACTTGCAGGTGTAATGTTTGTTATTCTTAAGAAAAAGAAAGCTAATAAATAATTTTAATATACGCAAATAACCTTTATTAAATTTATTTATCTATTTGGGGTGCAGGAAACTGCATCCCATATTTTTGTTGCAATTATTACATGTGTATTTTATAATTTTATTAGTAAAGTGTAAGTATAAGGACAATATTTATGAAAAAGAAACTTCCGATAATCGCAATAATATTAATTTTTGTAATTGGTCTTGGAATAATGAGCTATCCTCTTGTTAGCTCAATGATTAACAATTCAAATTTTCGTGAAGGTATGAATGACTATACCCAAGCAGTTAAGGAAATTAAGAAAGAGGACTATTCAAAATTTTTTGCTGATGCAAATAAATATAACAAAAGCCTTACGACAACATCAATCATCACCGACCCTTTTGATGAGAAAGCATACAAGGCTATTGGTGCAAGATATAATAATGTGCTTAATGTTGACGGAAAAGGTCTTATTGGCTATGTTATAATACCAAGAATTGATGTTAATTTACCCATATATCATGGTTCAAGCAAAAAAGTACTTGAAAATGGTGCAGGTCACTTGCGGAATACTTCAATGCCTATTGGTGGCAAAAGTACCCATGCGGTTATATCTGCTCATACAGGTTTTCCTGACCAAACTTTTTTTGACAACTTAACTGACCTTGTAAAGGGAGATGTTTTTTACATAAAGGTTTTGGACAAGACTCTTGCTTATAAGGTTGACCAAATCAAGGTTGTTCTGCCGGAAGAAACCGAGAATTTGCGTATTATTCCATACGAGGACCATGTAACGCTATTAACCTGTACTCCTTACGGTGTCAACACCCACAGATTGCTTGTAAGAGGTGTTAGGACCAAATATATACCGGAAGAACAAGCGAAAGCCAAAGAGGTAAAACAAGCTCCATTTGAAAAGTGCTTCTATTTCTTAGGATGCAAAATTCCATATTGGGTTGCCGGTTTATTTATAGTTGGGTTTGTCCTTGTGGTTGCAATTATTGTAATTGTAATAGTCAGAAAGAATAATAAAAGAGCCAAAAAAAAGAAGGTACAGACTGATGAAAAGTAAAAAAGCTCGCAGGGTTATGATGATAATTGCCACATTCTTTCTTGTAACAGGAATCGGCTTAGTATTGTTTCCACCAGTTTCGAATACTTACGGAAAATATGTAGCGAGGAATATTTCTGATGATTTTGAAACAAGGGCGGAACACCCACGAAAAGGCTCCTATTCTGATGCCAAAAAGAACGGAGAGGTAGATGGCAACGGTTGCCTTGATGACGGTACACAGGTAGTGTATGATGTTGATATTAAAAGATTAAAGGAAGACAGTATTAAGTACAACAACATGCTTAAAAAACATCAGTGGGAAAAGCTGACTAACTCTCTTTCTTATGAACAGCCAAGCCTTAAATTAAGTAAGTATGGAATTTTTGATGGTGTGTATGGATATTTGGAAGCTCCTACAATCGGTATGAAGCTACCTATATATTTAGGCACTGCAAGAAATCACCTGAGCTACGGTGCAGCTCATTTAACATATACTTCTTTGCCTATAGGCGGTCAGGACACCAATGCGGTACTTGCCGGTCATACCGGTTATGTTGGCAGAATATTTTTTGATGATATTAGAAATTTGCAAATCGATGACAAAATTAATGTAAGAACCTATTGGTCAAAAATAACCTATAAGGTTGTAAGTACAAAGGTAATAAAGCCAAATGAAGCAAGCGATATATATATTCAGAAAGGTAAGGACATGATTATCCTTATGACTTGTGTATCTAACGGTAATGGTGGATTTGACAGATATTTGGTGTTTTGTGAAAGGAAGTAATTATGGATAAGGAACTTAACAGATTGCAAAGGGAAGAAGCAGGCAAAAGGCTGGAAATTTTGGGATACCCAAAGGATGTTTGCGAGAAATATATCGACAAATCTTTTCTGCTAAAACTTCAAGAGGCAGACAGCGGAGATGTCCCCGAAGAAATTAATATCGCACCATTTTTGAAAATGGAGGAGGACGAAAACATATTTACCTATCTTTACAGATATTCTGTAACGGATGAGGGGAAATTACAGCTAAGACTGTTTTTCGTAACTGATAAGGTAGGCGAATGGGAAAAAGATAGAGAAATTTTGCGTTCTGCCATGGAAGAAGGTATAGATTCTAATGATGCGAAAACAATATTCCGTACATTTGTCCGTCCAATGTGATGTTTTCCCTGATATTACTCGCAACAAAAAAGTATAAAACAAATAATTTACAAAATAAGATATTTTTATGTAATTATTTTTCAAAAAGCTATTGACAATTCATCATTACTTATTATATAATAATCAGGCACGAAAAATAAAAACGAGGTGTAACTCAGTTTGGTAGAGTGCTTGGTTTGGGACCAAGATGCCGCAGGTTCGAGTCCTGTCACCTCGACCATTAAAACAGGTAATGCTATGGGTGTTACCTGTTTTGATTTTAAACTAGTAACGAGGTGTGGCTCAGTTTGGTAGAGCGCTGCGTTCGGGACGCAGAGGCCGCAGGTTCGACTCCTGTCACCTCTACCATTAAAAACAGGTAAGGCTTAGGCATTGCCTGTTTAAATTTTTTAAACAAGCAACCGAGGTGACAGGAGTCGAAGGCGACCGTTAAGAAAACAGTCCGGTGGACTGTTTTTAGGGAGAGCGTAGATGAAACAATAGCAAAAACAAGTTACCATAAAGCGAGGTAGGCAAAAAGAATAGAAGAAAACAAGTCACCTCGACCATAAAAACAGGTAATGCCTAAGCATTACCTGTTTTAATTTTTTAAACAAGCAACCGAGGTGACAGGAGTCGAAGGCGACTAGTACGACCGCCGCCGGTGGCGGATGAAGGGAGTACGATGAAGAGCCGCAACAAGGAGTTTGAGAAAGTGCATTTATGCACGACGCTAAACGACTATGTTGCAATCGGAGGCAAGAAAACAGTCCTGTGGACTGTTTTTAGGGAGGGGATTTGATGAGTTACTATGGTAAGAAGTGTAACCATCAAGCGTGGCAGGCAGAAAGAATAGAAGAGAACAAGTCACCTCGACCATTAAAAACAGGTAATGCTTAGGCATTGCCTGTTTTGTTTTTAAACAAGCAACCGAGGTGACAGGAGTCGAAGGTGACGAGTACGACCGCCGCCGGTGGCGGATGAAGGGAGTACGAGGAAGAGCCGCAACAAGGAGTTTGAGGAAGTGCATGTATGCACGACGCTAAACGACTATGTTGCAA
>JAXESA010000043.1:0-3030 GCA_034116205.1 Ruminococcus sp.
AGTTTCATGAGCTTCCTTAGAGATAGAACCGTAGGACATAGCACCTGTCTTAAATCTGTGGCAAATGCTTTCTACACTTTCTACTTCATCAATAGGAATACCACCATCCTCAGGGAAGTTGAAGTCCAAAAGACTTCTTAAGTTCATATTTTTGTCTTCCCTGTTAATTGCTGAAGAGTATTCCTTAAACAAATCATAGTTGCCTGTTCTTGTGGACTCCTGAAGAAGATGTATTGTTTCAGGATTGTAGAGGTGATCCTCTTTACCGCTTCTAAGCTTATGACTACCTGCACTTTCAACCTCAAGAAGAACATTAAGGTCAAGTGGGTCAAAGGCTGATGCGTGTAGTCTTTCGGAGCGAGCACTAATGTCGTCAAGAGTAATGCCGCCAACACGGCTTACTGTGTTTGTAAAGTATTTATCAATAACCTCTTTTGAAATACCAATAGCTTCAAAGATTTTTGAGCCAAGGTAAGACTGGATTGTGGAAATACCCATCTTGGAGGCAATCTTAACAATTCCGTGAAGAACAGAGTCGTTATAGTCGTTAACTGCTGCATAATAATCCTTATCAAGTGAACCTGAGTCAACAAGGTCACGGATTGTTTCCTGTGCAAGATATGGGTTAATTGCACTTGCACCATAGCCAAGGAGAGTTGCAAAGTGGTGAACCTCGCAAGGCTCTGCGCTTTCAAGTACCATAGATACAGAAGTTCTCTTCTTGGTTGTTACCAGATGCTGCTGCATTGCAGAAACTGCAAGGAGTGAAGGAATGGCAACATGATATTCATCAACACCTCTATCGGAGAGGATGATGATGTTAGCACCCTCCTTGTAAGCCTTATCAGCAAGATAGAACAGATGCTCAATAGCTTTTGCAAGGTTGGTGTTCTTGTAATATGTGATTGGAATAACTGCTGACTTAAGGCCCGGAGCGTCAATATTCTTAATTTTCAGCATATCTGTGTTTGTAAGAATCGGATCCTGAATCTTAAGTATGTGACAGTTTTCAGGCTTTTCAACAAGGATATTACCGTCGCTTCCAAGGTGAACGCTGGTGTCTGTTACAATTTCCTCACGGATTGAGTCAAATGGTGGGTTTGTAACCTGTGCAAATAACTGCTTAAAGTAGTTAAAAAGCGGTGCCTCGGATTCGGAAAGTGGTGGAATTGGAGAATCGGCACCCATAGCAGCAATAGGCTCACTTCCGTTTTTAGCCATAGGCAAAATGCTTGTTCTGATTTGCTCATATGTATAGCCAAATGCCTTTTGAAGTCTTACAAGCTGTTCCTTGCTAAACTTTTCAACACCCTTATTAGGGATTTTAAGGTCCTTAAGGTAAATGAGGTTCTGGTCAAGCCACTCGCCGTAAGGCTGTCTTGTTGAATAGTATTCCTTAAGGTCGTCATCGTCAATAAGCTCGCCCTTAACTGTATCAACAAGGAGCATTTTACCCGGGCGGAGTCTTTCCTTAACAAGTACATCCTCAGGTGGAATGTCAATGCATCCAACCTCTGAAGAAAGAATAAGGAAACCGTCTTTTGTAATATAGTATCTTGATGGTCTAAGGCCGTTACGGTCAAGGACAGCACCCATAATGTCACCATCAGAGAAGATGATAGAGGCAGGACCGTCCCATGGTTCCATCATTGTTGCGTAATACTGGTAAAAATCTCTCTTTTCCAGAGAAATAGTCTTGTTGTTTTTCCAAGGCTCAGGAATTGTAATCATAACAGCAAGTGGAAGTGGCATACCTGCCATCATCATAAATTCAAGGGAATTATCAAGCCTTGCTGAGTCAGAACCCTTTGTATCGACAATTGGAAAAATTTTGCCCAGGTCGTCCTTAAGAATATCACAGGAGATGGATTCTTCTCTGGCGAGCATTCTGTCTGCATTACCTGTGATAGTATTAATTTCACCGTTGTGAACAATAATTCTGTTTGGATGTGCCTTTTGCCAGCTTGGATTAGTATTAGTACTGAATCTGCTGTGAACAGTTGCAATGGCAGAAGTGTATTTTGGATCCTGTAAATCAAAGAAAAACTTTCTCAGCTCTTTTACAAGGAACATACCCTTATATACTATTGTTCTGCTTGAAAGGGAAACAACATATGTATCCTCGTTGCTCTGTTCAAATACTCTCCTTGCAATGTACAGCTTGCGGTCGAAGTCCAAACCCTTTTCCACATTAGACGGCCTTTTAACAAAGCCCTGCATAATATATGGCATACTGTCAAGTGCCTTTTGACCGATAACAGAGGGGTCAGTAGGAACATTTCTCCAACCCAAAAATTCAAGATTTTCTTTCTTTATAATAATCTCAAACAGCTTCATAGCCTGCATTCTTTTCAGCTTGTTCTGCGGGAAGAAAAACATACCAACACCGTAATCTCTCTCATCCCCAATGTCAAAGCCTAAGTCGGCAGTAGCGTCTTTGAAAAATTCGTGTGAAATTTGCAGAAGAATACCAACACCGTCGCCTGTTTTACCCTCTGCGTCCTTACCGGCACGGTGTTCCAAAGTTTCAACAATGCTGAGGGCATTGTCAACTACCTTTCGTGATTTTTCACCGTTGATGTTAACCACAGCACCTATACCGCAGTTATCATGCTCAAAGCGTGGGTCGTAAAGACCTTGCTTTTCAAATGGTTCCTGATTTCTGAAGTTATCCATCAGATGCACCTACTCCCTTTTAGTTTTATTGTAAAAAATAAGCCCACCAAAACAGGCGTCCCTATATGAAACACCTTGATTTGGTGAACACCATTGTTCACAATATTACGCACTATACCAATGCAATAAACACTTTATCACATTAAAGGGAGTTTGTCAATAGAATATTGCAATATTTTTAATATAAGTTGCAATATTATTTATTATTATCATTAATTTCAATTATTTCTACATTATTATGCAAGAATATCTGTAAAATATTGCAGATATTCGATGTTTTGCAGATTTAAAAAGTAAAAACATAAAAATAAAAATGCCCCTGCTTAAGCAAGGGCAAAAATTATTTAGAAATAT
>JAXESA010000044.1:0-3871 GCA_034116205.1 Ruminococcus sp.
CAAAAAGTCCGTTGTTGTGTCGGAGCTTTCAGAGAAAACATTATTAAGTTCTGTAAATCTAACGGAAATAGACTGCTGAACGCTGTTGTAATAGTATGTTCCGATCATATAGGAAAGACAAAGGACAACACATATGATGATGAATATAATAACGCTTAGAATGTTAAGAATCCATCTTTTTGTAATACCACTTGTCATAATTCCTCCGCTGATAGGAGAGCCTTAGGCATCCCACTTATAGCCCAAGCCCCATACTGTCACAATGTATTTTGGATTTGATGGCTCATCTTCAACTTTCATTCTCAGTCTGCGGATGTTAACATCAACAATTTTTTCCTCGCCAACATACTGCTCACCCCATACATGGTTGAGAATATCTGTTCTGTCAAGAGCAGTTCCGGGATTGCTGAAAAAGTATTCCATAATTTGAAATTCAACTTGAGTAAGCTCGATGATGGTATCATTTTTTGTAAGGGAACGGTTGCGAAGATTTAAGGTGAATATTCCGCTTTTCAGTTCTTCTTTAAAGTTGTTTTCACTATTAGCCTCAGAGCGTGCAACTCTTCTGTAAAGGGAGTCAACTCTTGCGGTTAGCTCAGATGGAGAGAATGGCTTTGTGATGTAGTCGTCAGCACCAAGCATAAGGCCTGTTACTTTGTCCATCTCCTGTGTTCTGGCGGAAAGCATAATTATGCCGATACCGCCGTTCATATTTCTAAGTTCTTTGCAGACCTGAAGTCCGTCAATACCCGGCATCATAATGTCCAGAATAGCAACATCAAAGTCACCGTTATTTTCGTCATATTTTTGCAGGGCTTCTTCTCCGTTGGTTGCTTCTGTAACCTCGTACCCTGCTCTCGTTAGGTTGATGACCACAAAGTCGCGGATTGCGTCTTCGTCTTCACATACTAAAATCTTTTTCACTGTGTTTACCTCCTAATTGAATACTGATACTAACAATTAGTATGAATCAAAAAGTATATTTATTTTGAAGCCTCGGTAGGAGCAATAGCCATAGCGTCTGTCTCCTCCTTAGGAACAAAAATTTCCCATGCCTTATCCTTGGTGATGCTAAAGGATGAGGTGTTGTCAATTTTACAGCCGTAAGAATATCTTCCGGCGTCCTGCATCTTTGTATAACCCTGCTTGGAGCCTATGTTGGTCCAGTCCTCGGTTAGGGTTACAATATATGTTACTATATTTCCACTTATTGCACACAGGGAACTGTTGTTTATCCTTGTTGCATAGCAGAAAGTAAGCACAGAGGAATCTCCGTTGTAGTAGGCTGTATAGTTACCAATCCATTCATCCGGAATGTATATGGAATATCCGTAGTTGTCGTTAATGATTACAGTGCTTTTTACTGTAACACCGCCGTTTTGAAGATTTACGTTGCACCAAGAGGTTTCATAGGCTGAATTCTTAAGTTCTTCCCTGCTTGATGCAGGCAGTATTTTGGCAATGGGGATTTCAAGGTTTCCGTCATTGTCAATATCCTCACAAATTGTGCTTGTGCTTCTGGTGGTGGCGAGAACACCGTTTGTTGAGTGAGAATACACAGGGTTTTCAAGCTGTTTTCTGCTGTCGTTAAAGTAAAGCACCTGTGTGTTGTATCTGTTAGAGGAGTTGAGACCGTCAACAAATACACCTAAATTTTTGGAATCAATATATCCTGTCTGAACAGAGGAATATTTGATTATGTCGGAGTCCATAGAAGTTTCGTAATGTGTAACAACCCCGTCCGCGTCAACAGAGATTAATCTGCCCATAGCGGGAACATCAGAGGAGGAGAGGGACATTGTTATAACTGTGCTTTTTTTGTCGTTTGTAAAACTTCCCACAGCCATATTTGTGTAGGTTTCGTTGGTGTTAATCTCCTGTATTTCCTCGCCGAAAAGATAACAGTAAAGCTCATTCTGGGTTACATTGTAGGTGCTCCAACCAACAAGAATATCAGTAGTTCCGTCACCGTCCATATCCCCAAACTCCACAATGTCAATATCGTTGTTTTTATTTTTAAAATCTCCTACAATTTTCCACTTATCGCCCTTTTTGTCGATTATGTAAATATGTGTTTCGGCCTCGTCTGTGTCGGGTTGAAGAGTAACCGTTGCCACTGCTTCTTCAACTTCGTCACCGTCAAGGTCCTTCATTGTAATTGCACTTCTGTTTGTTCCGCTTTTGGGGTACTTCAGCACATAGCTTGATTTTGCGTATTCCTCAAGTGCCGATTGAATTTTTCCCTTGTCACCTGTTGCCTTTGGAGGGTGCATCAGGCTTGCTGATGACGAAAACCCGGGAAAGGTACAGCCACCGGTAAACAATAGGGCAAGTAAAATAAAAAGTGCAAGGAGAAATCTTCCTTTTCTTTTCATATTATAGTCCTCAGCTTTTCACCTTTTTACAGCAGTAAGGTATTTGATAGGAATTCCCTCATCCGAAAACATTTTTTCGTGTTCGGTAACAGGTCCACCGTCAATACTACTGGAGTGAAGGTCATATGTTATCTCAGTTATTTCAAAATTACATTCCTTAAAATATCCGATGCTTTCTTCAAACAGGTTGTCGTCGTCGGTTTTAAACCTTATTTCGCAGTTATCGGGAAGAAAGCCACGGTACATCATAAGCTTTCTTGGAAATGTCAGTCGGCGCTTTTTGTGCTTGTCCTTTGGCCAAGGGTTGCAGAAGTTTATGTACATTCTTTGAATGTTGTCCTCTTTTGAAAAAGCGTCAGAAATCATTTCGCAGTTTTTTTCAACAAGAAAAAGATTGTCTATATCCTCTCCATCAAATATTTTTACAATGTTTCGCCTTGCAACACCAAGCATATCCTCCTTGATGTCAAGGGCAATATAGTTGATGTTGGGGTTGTTCTTTGCAAGTGTTCCGGCAAAGGTACCCTTGCCACAGCCGATTTCCATATGTATAGGCTGATTTTTAGGGAACACAGTTTCCCATTTTCCTTTATATTTATCAGGCTCTTTTGTATAGAAAGGACACTCACTAAGCTCGGGAGCTGCCCACTTTTTCTTTCTGATTCTCATAAACAGATAAATCCTTTGTAATTACTAAATATCAAAAGTGTAAAAAATAATTAATCTTTCATAATCTTTCAAGACTTATTTGACAATTAAGTAACAATATATAGTTATCATTACATCATTATAACAGGTTATATTGATATTTGCAATTATTTATTGATAAATATGAAAGTATTTTTACAAAAAATAAAAAGAACAGTCGCAAATTTTAGTTTTGCGACTGTATAATTATTCTAAAGATATTCTACATTGTCTATAATTGCCTGTGTTTTGGTGAACTTAATTTGGGGGAATTTTTGTGAGAGAAGTTTTGTAAGTGGTTCGATAACCACATCTTCACTTTTAAAATGCCCAAGCTCCACCACAGCAATATCCCTTTCCATTGCCTCAATGTACAGGTGGTGCTTCATTTCCCCTGTAAGGAACAGGTCGCAGTGATTTTCTATTGCGGTTTCTATCTCCTCTGCACCGGCACCGGAAGAAACACAAATTTTCTGCACCTTATCCTTGCTTGTGTATTTCACACCTTTGCAGTTTAGTTTTTTCTTTGCAATTTGGGCAAATTCCCTTGAGCTGATTGGCGAGTCCAATTCACCGATATAGGCATAGGTGTCGGGAACAAAATTGCAGTTTTTAAGTCCAAAAGCCTCACCTAAACAGGTGTTTACTCCAAAGGTGGGGGAAAGGTCAAGATTTGTGTGCAAGCACAACGCTGTTATGTTGTTTTTGATCAGCTTATAAACCACTGAATTTTTCTCCACCCTTTTAAGTGGATTAAATATTATTGGGTGGTGGCTGATAATGAGCTGTGCATTTTCCCTTTTTGCCTC
>JAXESA010000045.1:0-3206 GCA_034116205.1 Ruminococcus sp.
CCAACAGCCTTTGAAACAAAGCCTTTGGCTACAAAAACAATATATTTTCCTTTTGGGTATTCTTTTATTTTTTTATATACCAAGTCAAAAAATATTTGACTTTCGCATATTTCTCTAAATGCAGGGTGATAATATCCTGCAATTCTGTTGTTTACCAGGTCGTCGGAATAGTGCAGTCCAACCCTTATAACATCTATTTTATTCTCATAAAAAAGCTTCAGTACATTTGAGCAGACTTGAACGGTAGTTTCTTCGTCATAAGGAACATACTTTCCGCTTTGGTAAAGGTGTGCAAGCGGTGTGTTTTTCATTGTGATTGTGGGATAAACCCTTACTGTATCGGGGGAAAGCTTTGCGATTTTTCTTGCTGTATCCAAGTCCAAATCAGGATTACTGCCGTACATACCCGTCATCATTTGCAGACCTAAGGAAAATCCATTCTCTTTAATGAGGATTGATGCTTTTTCAACATCAAGTGAATTGTGACCTCTTTCGTTTAGCTCAAGCACCCTATCAGACATTGACTGTGCACCAAGCTCAATTGAGGTTACGCCGTAACTTTTTAGAAGTGATAAAACATCACTATCAATTGCATCAGGTCTTGTTGAGCATCTGATACCGTAAAAGTCATTTATATATGGCTTTGTGGCATCTAAAAGAGAAACCATATATTCCCTGTCAATGGCGGTAAAGCTACCGCCGAAGAAAGCAATTTCAGTCTTCTTTGTGTCAACTCCGCTTTTTATAGCTGTTTCTATTGCTGAAACAACATCACTTGCCTTTGGCTGACAGCTTTGTCCTGTAATATTGGACTGGTTGCAAAACACACATTGGTGTGGGCAACCGTTGTGGGGTACAAAAATTGAAATATTGGAGTGTTTAATATCCCATCAACTCCAAAGCTTCTCTTGCTGCCTGCTGTTCAGCCTCTTTTTTACTTCTTCCCCCACCTTTGCCTATGACATTGCTATTGAGATGCACCTCAACAACAAAGTGCTTGTTATGATCGGGGCCGGATTCGTCAACCAAAACATAGTTTATTTTTTCTCCCGGATTTTTTTGAATAATCTCTTGGAGTTTTGTTTTGTAGTCCTTAAATGCAAAGTTTGCGCTGTGATTCTTAATCTCGGGAATAACAAAAGAGAGAACAAATTTACTTGCCTCTTTCATTCCTCCGTCAAGGTAAATAGCGGCAATAAGAGCCTCAAAGGCATCAGAAAGGATTGATGGTCTTTCTGCTCCGCCACCTTTTTTTTCTCCGTTGCTAAGGAGGATATATTTGCCAAGATTAATTTCCTTTGCAAAGACAAAAAGACTTTTTTCGCACACAAGGGACGCCCTGAGCTTTGTTAAGTCCCCTTCAGGATAATCGGGGCAGTTTTTGAAAATATAATCAGAGACGGAAATTGAAAGTACAGCGTCACCTAAAAATTCCAATCTCTCATTATATTTAAGGTGCTTCTTCTTATGCTCATTGGCGTAAGAAGAATGGGTCAATGCCTCTGTTAAAAGGTCTTTGTTTTTGAATTGATAATTAATTCTTTTCTCTAATTCATCCATTTTGCTGTTCCTTTATTTTGTTAAATGATTCTTCAATCTTTTGTGGCACATTTGCGTTTATGTAGGCAATCATAATTCTGATTGCGTGGAAAATTGCGTTAGCATTTGAACTACCGTGTGCCTTGAAAACAGGCTTTTTAATACCAAGAATAGGAGCTCCGCCGTAGATGTCGGCATTCATTGTTTCTTTGAATTTCATAAGGTCCTTATAAACGAACAATGCACCCATTTTTGTTTTGATATTCTTCTTAAAAATGTTGCTGACAGCCTTGCTCACCGACTTTGCTACACCCTCATAATTTTTAAGAATTAAGTTACCGGTAAAGCCATCGCATACATAAACATCACAAGCACTTTCGGAAATTTCTCGACTTTCAACATTGCCGATAAAGTTGATGGGGCTGTCCTTTAAAAGTGCATATGCCTCTCTCTGCAAATCTCCACCCTTGTGGCTCTCTGTGCCAACATTGGCAAGGGCAACCCTTGGAGAAGAAATCTTCATAACATTCTCCATATAGAGAGAACCTAGAATACCAAACTGCCTTAAAATCTCAGGTCTTGCATCAAGGTTTGCTCCACCGTCAATAATCATAAACATTTTACCGTTCATTGTTGGGAGAAGTGGCGCAAATCCCGGTCGTTTAACACCCTTTAGTCGCTTAACCATCAGAGTACCGCCAACACAAAGAGCACCGCTGTTACCTGCGGAGATAAAGCCGTCAGCCTCGTCATTTGCTACCATTTTCAATCCAAGTGCCATTGAGGAATTGCTGTACTCCTTCATAATGTCATTTGGAGTTTGGTCAACGGGAATTACATCAGGAGTGTCAACAATGGAAAAATTGCTGATGTCAAGGTTATTTTCCTTTGCTACCTTTTTTATGATACTTTCGCTGCCTGTAAGACAAATATCTATATTAAACTTTTGCTGTGCAAGTATAGCACCCTTTATGATTTCAAGAGGAGCATTATCTCCTCCAAAAGCGTCAACTACTATTTTCACTATAAACCCCTTGTATTAATAAAATTCTCTAAAGCACTAAAAGCTCTGTCGGAATATGCCTTTGCCCTTTCCTTTTTATCCCTTGGTCGGTTAAGGAGCTCAGGAAGTACACCTAAATTTGCACCCATTGGCTGGAACTTTGTTACTGTTTCATCACTTATATACCGTGACAAAGCACCTATCATAGTTTCGGCCGGCAAAGTGACAGTTTCCTTTCCCATTAGTCTTAATGATGCGTTAATTCCGGCAATAAGACCGGATGAGGCTGACTCCATATATCCCTCTACACCGGTTATTTGCCCAGCAAAAAACAGATTTTTATTTTCTTTTACAGAATAATCACTTGAAAGTACCTTTGGTGAATTGATAAAAGTATTTCGGTGCATAACACCGTACCTTACAAACTCGGCATTTTCAAGACCTGGAATCATAGAAAACACTCTCTTTTGCTCGGGAAATTTCAGATTAGTCTGAAAACCCACAAGGTTGTACATTACTCCAGCGCTGTTTTCCTTGCGTAGCTGAACAACTGCCCAAGGTCTGTGACCTGTTGCCGGGTCGGTTAAGCCAACAGGCTTCATAGGGCCGAACCTTATGGTATCGTGTCCCCTTTGAGCCATTACCTCAATGGGCATACAACCCT
>JAXESA010000046.1:0-3820 GCA_034116205.1 Ruminococcus sp.
ATTCAACATTGTCTATGATTGCCTGTGTTTTGGTGAACTTAATTTGGGGGAATTTTTGTGAGAGAAGTTTTGTAAGTGGTTCAATTACCACATCCTCGCTTTTAAAATGCACAAGCTCCACCACAGCAATATCCCTTTCCATTGCCTCAATGTACAGGTGGTGCTTCATTTCCCCTGTAAGGAACAGGTCGCATTGATTTTGTATTGCGGTTTCTATCTCCTCTGCACCGGCACCTGAAGAAACACAAATCTTTTGTACATTGTCCTTATTGGTGTATTTTACACCCTTGCAGTCCAGCTTTTCCTTTGCCATTTGAGCAAATTCCTTTGAACTGATTGGTGAGCCTAATTCTCCAATATAGGCATAGGTATCGGGCACAAAACTGCAGTTTTTAAGACCTAAAGCCTCACCTAAACAGGTGTTTACTCCAAAGGTGGGGGAAAGGTCAAGGTTTGTGTGTAAGCACAAAGCTGTTATGTTGTTTTTGATCAGCTTATAAACCACTGAATTTTTCTCCACCCTTTTAAGTGGATTAAATATTATTGGGTGGTGGCTGATAATGAGCTGTGCATTTTCCCTTTTTGCCTCCTCTACCACAGAGGAGGTTATGTCAAGGGCAAGGATTGCTTTTGTGACAACGGCATCTTTGTCACCAACCAGCACACCGCAGTTGTCAAAATCTGCCGAGGTGCTTATGGGCGCAAAGGTTTCTGTAAAATTTAAAATATCATTTACTGTCATTTTAATTTTTCCTTTAGTTTTTCCACCACAGGTATTACTGATGGGTCACCGATTGAACGCTTTTCTGCCTTTTTAATCTCCTTTATAAGGAAAAGGCGGTTTTCTTCATTTGACAAATCCAATTTGCCAAGAAATTCATCCTCCGGTGTGTGGGGGATTTTTTCTCCGCTGAAACGCACCTTGATAACGGTGTAGCAATGCTTTCCCTCGTGGATACATTCCTGACGGATAACCTCAAACCCATTGTCAAAAAGCCAACTCATAAGGGTGTGGTACTTTGTCATAGGTTGAAGAACCAGAGTGTATTTGCTGTCAAAAATGTAGGGACAGCTTGAGAGTATATGTATAATCATATCCCCTCCCATACCCGCAATGGTAAAGGTGTCCGCCTCGTCAGCCTTAATGTCTGAAAGTCCGTCGGAAAGTCTTGTTTTGATTTTATCCTCCAGGTGACAAAGCTCAATATTCTGCCGTCCTGATTCAAGGGGTAACTCCTTGATGTCGCAGGCGAGGGCAGATGGGCAAACCTTGCTTTGTACCAAATAAATGGGGAGATGGGCGTGGTCTGTGCCGATGTCGGCAACCACAGCCCCCTTGTCCACCATTGATGCTATGAGAGATAATCTCTTTGGAAGAATCATTGTCCGATAGATGCGTTGATTTTTGCAATCAGTTCGTCAGCATCTGTTCCGTGAACATAACAAGCCTCTTCAATGCTTTCTCCTCTTGAATGAGGGCATCCAAGGCAGTGCATACCGATTTCCATAAAGAATTCTGCAGTGTCGGGATATGCGTCCAGCACATCGCCTATAATTGTGTTTTTATCAATAGTCATAATACTTTACCTCCTGAGAAATATAAATTTTTCTACATTATATCACAAATAATATCATAATAAAAGTATTTTCTTTTTTTAATGGAATATACAAATTATTATTGCTTTTATTTATTTGAATATAAAGGAAAAAGCACCCCTAATGGTTCTTCATAGCTCAATAAAAAATAAATAAGGGTATTTGCGGCAATTTTATGTTAAGCTAAGCCTTCTTCTTTTCTCTTGGCAAAGCATTCACTGCAGTAATAGTCCTTGCCCTCCATAGGAGCAAAAGGAATCTTTGCTTCTCCTCCGCACTGAGCGCAGGTTGTGGTGTGCATTTCTCTTGCAGCTTTTACAGCTTCTTTTCTCGCTGTGCGACATGGCTTGCAACGCTGTGGCTCATTTACAAAGCCCTTTTCAGCATAAAATTCTTGTTCGCCTGCAGTAAAAACAAATTCGTTTCCACATTCTTTGCACACGAGAGTCTTGTCTTCATACATTGGTTTTACCTCGCTTAAATTAATTGTTCCGCTTAATACTCCTGAAATTAAAACGGATGATAAAAGAAACACTGAATAAATCACGATTTATTCAGGGGTTCCCAAACTAAAGCAGTTTCAGCAGTTTCTTTTTTCCTCTTGCAAGGGCATTACCCACAGATTTTTCGCTTATACCAAGCGTAGATGAAATTTCCTTGTAAGAGTGTCCCTGTACAAAGAGGACAAGGACTTGGTATTCCCTTTGGGACAGGTTATCCTTTGCCTTACGGAATAAGTATGCAAGCCTTTCCCTGTAAAGCGTCTGTGTTTCGGGGTTCAGATTTTCGTCAGTAATTTCTATGTCTTCAAGGGGTACGGTACATTCCTGAGGAATCGTTTTGCCACTTTGGGACATTTTGACTATTGAGTAAAACCGCCTTTTGATACACATAAGAGCATAATTTTTAAAGTTGACATTTTTACTTGGGTCGTAGCTTTTAATAGCCGACACAAGCACCATCAGCCCCTCTTGTGTAAAATCCCCTGTGTCATAACCGGCTGCTTTGTACTGACTGCTGAGTTTGTTTATCAGTCCAAGATAATGAAACGCCAGTATCTCAAAGGATTGGTTGTCCCCTTCCTTTGCTTTGGAAATCAGCCTTTCCTCGTTTTGTAAAGACTTCATTCCAACACCTCGCCATAATCTTAGCCTGAATATTATTTTACAATTTTTTAGACTAAAAGTCAACTAATTCTTAAATAAATTGGGTAAAAGTTTTTATAATATTAAATTATTATTATGCAAAATATATATTTTTCTGTCGAATAATTTGTATATTACTCCCTTTTTGCGTGGAATTGTGTGGGATATACTTTTATTCAGTATATGAATATGATAAAATTAGGTTAGATTACATTAACTTTAGGAGTTTTACATATGGTTGTAAGTTGCAAAAGTCTGGGCATTTCCGGACTTGAAAGCTTTGTTGTTACAATAGAGGCGGATATATTCTCTGGTTTTCCTGCATTTGAGATGGTGGGACTTCCCGACACAGCGGTTAAGGAAAGTCGTGACAGAGTACGAAGTGCTATGGTGAACTGTGGTTTTGTCTTTCCAGACCAAAGGATAACGGTTAACCTTGCACCGGCTGATATAAAAAAGGAGGGCCCTCTTTACGATTTGCCTATAATGGTGGCTCTGCTCCTTGCAACACGGCAGCTTGACGCAGATATAAAGGAATGTGCTTTTATTGGAGAATTGTCCTTGGGGGGAGATGTTCGCAAGGTGAACGGTGTTCTCCCCATGACAATAAAGGCAAAGGAAATGGGAATAAAAAAGTTGTTTGTGCCATACGAAAATGCTTTTGAGGGAGCTGTGGTAAAGGGTGTTCAGGTTTTTCCCGTAAAAAATGTGTATCAGTTAATCGCTCACCTTAAAGGTATGGAGGAAATCCCTCCTGTTTTATACGAAGAGTGTGTTCAGGAAGAGGCGGAGCATTATCCCGACTTTGCCGATGTGTGCGGACAGCTTGAGGCAAAAAGGGCATTGGAAATTGCGGCAGCAGGAGGGCATAATGTTCTCCTTATCGGACCACCGGGAAGCGGAAAGAGTATGCTTGCCAAGCGTGTGCCGGGAATACTGCCAAAGATGACCTTTGAAGAAAGAATCGAAACATCGAAAGTGCTTTCTATTGCCGGACAACTGCCCCAGGGTGTGTCGCTGGTAAATTCAAGACCGTTCAGAAGTCCTCACCACACAGTTTCCTATGCTGCAATGACTGG
>JAXESA010000047.1:0-2490 GCA_034116205.1 Ruminococcus sp.
TACTTGGGCAGAGAATATGGACCTTATGTTCACATTCCGTGGTATTCCTTGTATCTACTATGGTTCTGAGGTTGAATTTATGAAGGGCGCTGTTATTGATGTAGGTCCTAACGCACCTATCGCAACAACAGGTCGTGCATACTACGGTGATTACCTCGAGGGTGATGTTACAGCAACTGACTTCAGCGAATATACTGCTTCCGGTACAGTAGCTGATACTCTTGACTCACCACTTTCAAAGCACCTTTCAAAGCTTAACGCTGTTCGTCGTGCTATCCCTGCTCTTCAGAAGGGTCAGTACACAACATCTACTAACTATGTAAGCGGTAATATGGCTTATATTAGAAGATATACAAAAGACACAACTGATTCACTTGCTTGTGTATCAATCAGTGGTAGTGCTACATTTAAGGGTCTTCCAAACGGTCTTTACATTGACGCTATCACAGGCGATACAAAGACAGTTACAGACGGTACACTTTCTGTTTCTGCTACCGGCAAGGGTAATATGAGAGTTTATGTTTGCTGTGCAAGTGGCTTCACAGGAATTGACGGAGCTATCGGTGAAACAAACCTCACTTACCTCAAGTAATTTGAAAATTATGAATTTTAAGGACATCCCATTTCGGGGTGTCCTTTTTGTCTTTATTGTTTGAAAAGTCGGTGAAAATATGATAGAATAAAGGTTAATAAATATCTATATATTCTGTAAAGGGTAATTACTATGAGTCTTGTTGAATTTAAAAATGTATATAAAAAATACAAAATGGGTGAAATTACAATAAATGCAGTTGATGATGCATCATTTTCCATCGAAGAGGGAGAATTTGCAGTAGTTGTAGGTTCATCAGGTGCAGGAAAAACAACTGTGCTGAACATTTTAGGCGGAATGGACTGTTCAAGTCAAGGAGAGGTTGTTGTTGACGGAGAAAATATCAGCAAATTTAATGACAAAAGGCTTGTGGAGTACAGAAGGCACAGCATAGGCTTTGTTTTTCAGTTTTATAACCTAATTCCTAACCTTACTGCAAGGGAAAATGTAGAGATGGCAACACAGATTAGCAAAAATCCTATGAATGCAGAGGAATCCCTAAAAAGCGTTGGACTAACTGACAGAATGGACAATTTTCCAAGTCAGCTTTCAGGGGGAGAACAGCAGAGAGTATCTATTGCCAGAGCCCTTGCAAAAAGACCAAAGCTACTTCTCTGTGACGAGCCAACAGGCGCTTTGGACTACAAAACAGGAAAGCAAATCCTAAAGCTTTTGCAGGAAACCTGTAAAAAAGAAAATATGACTGTTGTCCTCATTACCCATAACTCCGCAATTTGCCCCATGGCTGACAGGGTTATTCGTATGAATAGCGGAAAAATAGTGGAAAATACCGTCAACAAAAACCCACAGGATGTATCCACTATTGAATGGTAAATCTATTGCGAAAGTGTAATTATTATGAACAGAACATTTTTTAAGAACATACGCAGGGGAATTTGGGAAACCAAGGCAAGATTTTTCTCTATAATGATGATTATTGCTTTAGGTGTCGGTTTTCTTGCCGGTGTAAAAAGCACAAGCCCATCAATGATAAATATGGCGGAAAACTATTACAGTGAAAACCGCCTTATGGATTTCAGCCTTATTTCTCCTGTTGGTTTTGATGAGGATGATATTAACAGCGTTGCAGAAAATAAGGATGTAACTGATGTTATGCCCAGCTATTCCTGTGATGTTTTCACACCAAAGGATGATGGTGACGCAGTTGTGCGCATTTATTCTTTGCCTTACTCATATAAGGATAATGATGCCCTTAATACTCTCGATGTTGTTGAGGGTAGATTACCTGAAAGTGATAAGGAAATTGTACTGGATGCCGACAGTCTAAAGGAAATTTCTGTAGGTGACACCCTGAAAATCAAGAAGAAATCGGGGGATGTTGATGCAACAGAATATCTCAACACCCTTAGATATAAGGTTGTGGGCAAGGTTCGTTCACCTCTTTTCATTTCCTTTGAAAGAGGAAACACAACCATTGGTGATGGTAAGCTGAATAGCTTTGCTTTTGTGAAGAATTCCTGCTTTAAGTCAGAAAAATATACAGGACTTTATGTTAAGACAAAGGCATCAGCTAATGGAAATTCCCCTTTTAACGACGGATATGACGATAAAATAAAGGAAGATAAAAGAAACCTTACAAAGATTGGAGAAGATAGAATTTCTCGGTTTGTTAAGGAACAGCAAAAGTCGCTGGATAAAAAGGTAGCAAAATTTGAGAAAGAGAAAAAATCCGCCTTAAACAAGTTAAAAGAACAGGAAACTAGTCTTTCTGAAAAGGAAAGACAGCTGAAAACCGCACAGCAGACCTACTTAATGGCGGGTATGGACGATTCAGCCTTAAATCCACAAATTGAACAGCTGGAAAAAGCAAAGAAAAGGCTTGACAAGGCAAAGGATAAAACTAACGCTAAGCTGAAAAAGACGGAAGAAAAGCTTAA
>JAXESA010000048.1:0-2186 GCA_034116205.1 Ruminococcus sp.
TGTCATAACATACAAAAAACCGGAATATAATGGAGAAAGCAAGTCAATTTTGGGTTTTAAATTTATTTAACAAAAAACGGAAAAGATTTAACTTTACTTTGATTTTTGATTTAACAATAGAGGAGTAACATTTAATTGTACTTAGGAAGTAGTGAAGAAAATTTATACTTTTCGGTACAATATTACAATATTATATATATCTAAAAAAGAGGTAAAGAAAAAATGAAAAAATTATTATGCACAGTCTTAGCCGGAACAGTACTTGCACTTTCTTGTGCAGGATGTGGTTCAAGCGACAGCAACAAGGACACAGACAACAGCGGAGTAACAGGTGAAATCACCGTTGTTTCAAGAGAAGACGGCTCAGGTACAAGGTCAGCCTTTACTGAACTCCTTGGAATTTTAGATGACCAGGAGAACGATGCCACAACAGAAACAGCAGAAATCACAAACAGCACATCTGTTATGATTACAACAGTAGAGGGTAACAAAAACGCAATCGGCTATGTTTCCCTTGGCTCACTTTCAGACACAGTTAAGGAAGTTAAGGTTGACGATGTTGAGGGTAATGCCGAAAATGTTAAGAACGGTACATACAAAATCTCCCGTCCGTTTAACCTTGCTTATTACGACGGCAAGCTTTCAAAGGTAGCACAGGACTTTGTTAATTTTATTATGAGCAGTGACGGTCAGCAGATTGTTGACAAAGAGGGCTATATCTCTGTTGAAGAGGGAACTCCTTACAAGTCAAGCGGTATTAGCGGAAAGGTTACACTTGCAGGTTCAACATCGGTTGCTCCACTTATGAATGTAATTGCAGACGAATACAAAAAGTTAAACCCTGATGTATCTGTTGAGATTCAGGAGTCCGGTTCTTCCGCCGGTATTCAGTCAGCAATTAAAAAGGCTGTTGACATTGGTATGTCCTCCCGTGAGCTAAAGGATGACGAGGCAAAATCCCTTATAACAAAGCAAATTGCAATGGACGGTATTGCGGTTGTTGTAAACAAAGAGAACACAATCGAAAATCTTACCTCCGACCAGATTAAGTCAATCTATCTTGGCGAAACAACTACTTGGGATGAAGTAAAGTAATTGTAATGTGGCAGAGGGTAACCTCTGCCCATACTTTTGGCAACTTTTTTGGTGAGAAAATTTTAGTTTATCTGCAAACTCACCACAACAAAAAGGAGAATTAATTTGAGTAATATAAAAGAAAAATTAATGAAGACAGTTTTCCTTTTGTGTGCCTGCATTTCGATTTTTGCTGTAGTAGTTATATGCCTGTTTATCTTTGCCAACGGTGTTCCGGCAGTAGGCGAAATCGGTTTTTTTGATTTTATCTTCGGCACTCATTGGAAACCGTCCTCTGGGGAATTTGGAATTTTCCCTATGATTGTAGCCAGCGTATATGTAACAGGCGGTGCAATCATAATAGGTGTTCCCATTGGACTATTGACAGCGGTGTTCCTTGCAAAGTATTGTCCTAAAAAACTGTACAAGGTGATAAAACCCTTGATTAACCTGCTTGCCAGTATTCCGTCAATTGTTTATGGATTCTTTTGCCTGGTGGTTGTTGTTCCTATTATTCAAGAGCTTACAAACACAAGCGGTAAGGGCATCCTTACAGCATCAATTCTTTTGGGTATTATGATTTTGCCCACAATTATAAACACAGCAGAATCATCAATCAGAGCAGTACCTGATATGTACTACGAGGGTGCGCTTGCACTTGGCGCAACAAAAGAAAGAAGTATTTTCAAAACCGTTATCCCTGCCGCCAAAAGCGGAATTATGTCGGGAATTATCCTTGGAATAGGCAGAGCAATCGGCGAAACCATGGCGGTTGTTATGATTGCAGGTAACACACCTATTATGCCAAGGGGAATAACAAGCAGTGTAAGAACACTTACAAGCAACATTGTTATGGAAATGGCATATTCATCGGGACTTCACCAGAAGGCTCTTATAGCCACAGCTATGGTGCTGTTTGTGCTCATCCTCATTATCAACATATGCTTTTCAATTATAGTCAGAAAGAAGGAGAAGTAATGACAAAGCTAAAAACATACCTGAAACACCCTTTCTCCTTTTTAATGCTGATTTTACTTGTGACAGCGGCAGTAATAACCGTTGCGTCAATTATTTTCATCATAGTTTACATACTTGAAAAGGGTATTCCAAAC
>JAXESA010000049.1:0-4946 GCA_034116205.1 Ruminococcus sp.
ATTTCGTAGTTGTTTCTTCCTCACTAGACTTTTCTGTATTAATTATTTTAGTTGTAGTAGTAATCTCTTTTGTTGACTCAGTGGGTGTAGAGTTGTTCTCAGATATATTAGAAGCGTAAACAGCAGTTTTCTGATTATCATTATTATACTGTTTACTGTTCCCAAAAATATAAATAGCAAACAAAATAGATCCGGTGGTAATCATAACACAAACAGTAATCACAACAGCTATTATTAATCGAGAATTCTTATTTTTTACAACATTATTTGAAATAGTTTTATTCTTAATTACGTTATAGTTATCATCATAATTCTTATCAGCAATCTGGGTTTTATAGGCATCGTCTGCCATTTGAGTTTTGTATATATCATTTTGTGCTGTATTGTTATTCTCATGGGCAAAAACAACACTCTGCTTGTTAAGTGCCTTTGATGTAATTTCCAAAAGCTCGGTCATATTCTGACAACGATTATAATGATAAACAGCAAGACCGTACATTAGCACTCTTTCAAGGGGATCAGTAATATTTATTCCTAGTTCAGAGGGCTTTTTCAGATTGTCAACCATATATCTTTCAAGTGAATCCACAGGTGTCTTTCCGGTGATACACTTATACATAGTGGCACACAAACCATATACATCTGTCCATGGACCCTGATTACCGTCAGACTGATGCTGTTCAATGGGCGCATAACCTTGCTTTACCATTACCGATTTGTTATTGTTTTCTTTTGAAAAATATCTTGCTGAACCAAAATCCATCAGTTTCAGCTTACCGCTTTTCAGAAACATAATATTATCAGGACTTATATCTCTGTGAATTAGCTTGATATCATGAATTTTCCTTAATGACTCCATAATAGGAATCATTAGTTTAAAGACCTCTTCTGCCTTAAGCGCACCATTACTTTTAATATAATCATTGAGATTTGTTCCATCAAGGTACTCCATAACAATATATGCGGTGTTGTTTTCCTCAAAGAAATCCCTTACCTGAACAATACCCTGTTCATTTTGGAATTTTGCAAGACTTCTGGCTTCATTGAGAAATTTACTTTTACCTGCATTAAAGAATTCCTCTTGCTTTGGTGAATTTGGTGATACACTATTTGAAACACTATTGTTTCTGTTTGCATATCCTGACGGAAAATATTCCTTAACAGCAATGCGAATACTTAGGTTTTTATCAAAACCTACATATGTAATACCGAATCCGCCCTCGCCTATTGAATTGCCTATTAAAAATTTATTATTCAGAATCGTTCCCGGCTTTAAATGATGTGCTGCTGTATCAGCTTTGTTTTCCTTCCCACAATGAAAGCAGTAATTTTCTTCAGCCTTTATTTCATTCATACAGTTATAACAATACATAAATTATCCCTCATAACCAAACATTTTCACTAATCATAAAACCAATTACAGTGATGGCTCTATTACCATACAAGTAATGTTATCCTGACCGCCGTTTTCAAGAGCTTTTTTTACCAAATCAGAGGTAATTTTATCAGAACTATCAATCATAATTTTTTCAATCTCATAGTCCATGCACATATCATAAAGACCATCACTGCACAACAGTAACTTGTCTCCTTTATTAAGTTTAATATCCTGATACACTTCCGCCTTTACCAAACACTCATCCATATCGACACCTAAAAATTGTGTCAGCTTATGCTTATCAGGACTTTTTTCGGCTTCTTCCCAGGAATATATATTCGCTAAATATTTTTTCATAGCAAGGGTATGGTCGTTAGATATCTGTGCAAGGTGATTATCTCTTAACAGATAAATTCGACTGTCTCCTAAAGAAAACAGTTGTACTTTGTTGTCATAAAAATAAGACATTACAAATGTACTTCCGCCTCTTCTTGTTTTATTATTTTTCAGATTTTTCTGAATAAGACTGTTACAATTTTCAACAAACTGATTTATACACTTTTTAGCTGAAATATTCTTATTGGTAATACACTTAAAAAACTCAACAGCAACTACAGCACAGATATGAGATGCAACATCACCGTTTGCCTCTCCACCCATTCCATCAAATACGGAACACATCATCGGTTCATCTGCGCCGTATCCTCTTAAATTTAGGTTATTTTTCCCTTTGGGCTTGATTTCTGTGTTGATTGCAAAGTTGTCTTCATTGTTTTTCATTGCATATCCAACATTTGTAGAAACAAAGACATCGTATTTCAAAGTTTTCTCCCCTTATTTATGGAATGTTATGAATCTCTGTTTTTGATTTTAAGACTTAAAACACTAATTACTGCGCTTACCACAGTAATCACAAAATTCCAAAGCCATGATAAAAGTAAAGTAGATACATTATGAGAATAACAATCCTCAACAGGATACTGCGCGGCAATAGTTTCGGCAAGCTCAGGAAGTTCCTGAGCCATTTTATGTTCAAGACTATTCAAATTAGCTGTACTTCCAAAGGCAGACATTCCCCATTTACTAAAAGTGATGTTTGCCACTCCATCAGCAACACCGGATAACTCAAAAAGAACACCGCTCATAATAAGCTGTAGAATAAGTACAAATGGCATTATCTTCATGGCTGTTGTTGGAGTTCCCGAGAAAGAAGAAACAGCAATTCCCAGCACAGCGGAACCAAATGTTAACATGAATATTGTGATAAAATATTCTAACAGCGGATGCATAATTACACTGTCGCCGAAATCGTCACCGAAAAATCCAAAGGAAAGGCATATAACAAAAATAATAATTGTTTGAACAAGACATAGTAATGCCTGCCATAAAATATTTGCAAATATGTAGGATGTAAGCCTCATTCCCTGTCTGTAATCAGACCTGATTATTTCGTGTTCCTTACAGATGCTCTGGATTGAATTGAAAATTCCAATCCAAATACAAGCAGATGCAAGTGTAAAGAAACCAGATTTTGTGCTTTCAAAGTCAGTGAACATATCCCCACTTACTACTGCAGAAACAACAAGTGAAATAATAACTGCGAAAAGTAAATAAACTACAACCTTTTCACGAATTGCAATTCTCGCTATTTTTTTCAGATAGACCATTGTTTGTTTGCCAAACGAAGAACTATTCATTAAAATCCACCTCTTAATGAGCTATTGTATTTGTCAATATAGTAATCAGCCATACCTTTTCCACCCTCATATGGAGGATTAATTTTTATCATAATATCTTGAAGCTTATCAACTTCAAAGTGATCAAGGGCCATTTGAGGAGAACCAAAAAAAGCAAGTGTACCACAGTTATCCTTACTGCTTTTTGCAAGCACAAGTACTTTTGTGAATAAGCATTCACCTGTTTCCCTATTAACAGCATCATCCGGTTCATGGGAAATTACCATAACAATTTTATTGTTTTCAGAGATTTCCTTCAGAATTTCCATCTGCTGGGTTCTGGAAGCGGCATCAAGACCAGAGTCTGGTTCGTCACAGATAAAAACACTTTGAAAACCAACCAGCTGTGCCGCAACAGAAACCTTCTTTTTTTGTCCTCCACTTAACTGTCTTAAAAGATGGTTTTGCAGATTAGTTATTCCCAGCCTTTCCATTATTTCATTTACCCTTTTAAGCTTATCCGATTTTGAATAGTCCTTAGAATCAAGCTTAACATCTGCCATATCCATAAGAGTTGACTGTACCTTGTCATTTTCTCTTAAGTTAAGGAACTGAGGAACTAATCCAATCTTAGATTTCAATGTTTTGAAGTTTTCATATAAATTCTGACCATCAATTATAACAGTACCGTCAGCCTTTCCGTCACCAAGTATTGCTTTGACAAGGGTTGTTTTGCCGGAACCGGAACCGCCAAGAATGAGTATAAAATCTTTTTGTTCAGCTTCAAATCTAATATCCCTAATAAGTACCTTTTTCTTAATTCCAACCACTTTCTTTTCAATAGAAACCGAAAGACTTCCGGAGCATTCATGGGCATTATTATAGAGAATGATGTTATTCATAAAAATAAGTGTTGTGTTTGCAATCCTAATAACATCATAATTATAAATTCGCGTTGAATTTCTCACTAATACACGATTAACAGCTACCCCATTCTGACTGTTAAGATCCTGTAGTACCACTCCGTTATAAGAACAACTAATAACAGCATGCTGTCTTGAAGCCATCATATCGTCAAGTTGAATTACATTACCATTGTCACGACCTATTGTAACTTCCCTGATTCCGGAAATGTCTATGTGGTTCCATTTTTCACCCACTTCAAAGCTCTTGCTAAAAATCATAAGTACGGCTTGTGGATGTGGCAAATTCAACTGTTTTCTGTCAATTCTCAAAATATCTCCATCAGAAAGTTTGTATGCTCTCGAGCCTCTTTGGTTAAAAGATTGTAATTTGTTTCCGTTGATATATGTACCATTAGAACTGTTGTTATCAATATAGTAATAAGTTCCGTCGGAATCATCATAAATAAATTCGCCATGTCTTCTGCTGGTAATATCTGAGGAAAGTTTTATATCACAATTTGAATCAGGATATTCTCTGCCTAAAGACATACTACCTGACAATTTTATTGTTCTTGGTTTTCGTTTATTATCAAGTATCATCAAAGTTGCTGATTGTTTTTCAACAGGACGGTAGTATTGTGTTCTTATATCAGACATTTTTCTCTCCTATCAATCATTTTAACTAAATATCTAAAACAATTTTACTGCTTTTTATTATATGTGTCAATAATAGTCATAGTATTTTATTCATTAGTTTTAGAAAATAACCATATTTATGACAAGAACAAAAATAAAAAATCACTTTTATCATCAAAAACAAATTATTATTTACGGTAAATTGGTGAAAAGTAAATACACAGAAAAATGCCCTAAAGATGCCCCAATTATAAAACATTAACCCCCAAGAAACAGCAATATAATCGCATTTCTTGGGGGTATCTTATTTATAATGTATTATTCCCACTCGATAGTTCCGGGGGGTTTTGA
>JAXESA010000050.1:0-14338 GCA_034116205.1 Ruminococcus sp.
TGTGCTTTTCTTTTTTTACAATTACCTATGAAAACACTTTTAGGGACTATGGCATAAAAGTGTCATAGTCCTGTTCTTTTTTTGTTTTTCTTATTTTCGCAAATTTTTCGTTGTATTTCTGGAAAAATGTATTATAATGTAGTTATAAGGGGTAGTTTATCCTTTAGAGTATTATTATTTATTTTAGGATTTTAAAAATTAAATAAGAAGGTGGAAAAATGAGTGCTGGAAAAATACTCATAGTAGATGACGACATTAACATCTGCGAACTATTAAGACTTTATATTGAAAGAGAAGATTACTCTGTGGTTATTGCCAACGACGGAGAGCAGGCTGTTGAGCTTTTCAATCAGGAACAGCCGGATTTAGTTCTTCTTGACATAATGCTTCCCAAGTTGGACGGCTGGCAGGTTTGCAAGGAAATTCGCAAAAACAGCAACCGACCAATAATTATGCTCACCGCAAAGGGCGAACTTTTTGACAAAATTTTAGGCTTGGAGTTAGGTGCAGATGACTATATCATTAAGCCGTTTGAGGCAAAAGAGGTTATGGCCAGAATTCACGCTGTATTAAGGCGTACCTCCCCTCCTGCCGAAAGTGAACAGCAAAAGGAAATCAACTGGGACAAACTTTCCATAAATCTCACAAACTATGAACTTCGTATTAACGGAACGCTAGTTGATGCTCCTCCGAAGGAGATGGATCTTCTCTACTACCTTGCCAGCAATCCAAACAAGGTATTTACCCGTGACCAGCTTCTTGACAAGGTTTGGGGCTTTGACTACTACGGTGACAGCCGAACAGTTGATGTACATATTAAAAGACTAAGAGAAAAAATCAACGGAGTGTCCGACCAATGGGGACTTAAGACTATTTGGGGCATTGGATACAAATTTGATGTGAGAAGTTAAGATGAAATTATCTCTGTTTAAAAAATATCTTATTATCACAATGGGGATAATTGTTGTTGCCTTTATTATTCTCGGTCTTTTTTTGATGGCATTTGTTACCCAATATTGGACAACAAGAGAGAAAAATCAGGTTGAGGACAGCATTGAAAACATAAGCGAGCTTGTTTCAAGCTGTATGGAAACCTCCAACGGTAGTCTCTGGATTAGCGAAAGGTCAATATGGGAACAGGTAATAGAGCTTAGCAACAGCTATAACTACGACATAATTGTAACAGACTCTGACGGTGTTGTTTTTAAGACAACCCGACGTGACGATGTTCTCAAGAGGGGGTATCAGATTTCTAATGACGTTATGGTACCGCTGATAAAAAACAATACCTATAAAGAAGAGGACTACACAGGACATTTTTATGATGACACCAAAATTTCTATGGCCTCACCATTAAGGGTGGCGGTTGGACTTACCACCACCACCGCAGGGTATATGTTTGTGTGTTCTTCCAACGAAATGAGCGACGATGCACCGCTCCAGGTTGCGAAGATTTTACTTTATGCTGTGGTTGCATCCCTTATCGTTTCTGTGGTACTTGCCGGACTGTTCTCTTACAGCCAGACCTATCCTCTAAAACAAATGAGCCTGCAAGCAAGAAAGTTTGCAAAAGGTGACTTTACAGGCAGACTTCCTGTAGCGGGCCACGATGAAATTGCACAGCTTACAAAGTCCTTTAATGATATGGCGGATGCCCTTGAAAAAGAGGAGAGCGTAAGACGTGACTTTATTGCAAATATAAGCCATGAGCTGAAAACTCCTATGACAACTATCTCCGGCTTTATAGACGGAATACTGGATGGTACTATCCCTCCTGTAAAACAAAATCACTATCTTGAAATTGTTTCCGAAGAAATCGGCCGTCTTTCAAGACTTGTTGCATCAATGCTCAGCCTTGCAAGGATAGACAGTGGAAAAACCCAGCTATACAAAACCGACTTTATGCTTGCAGAAACTATGGTAAATATTCTTACAACCTTTGAGGACAGGCTGATAGAAAAGAATATTACAATAGCCGGTTTGGAAACTGCCGACGGAATACAGGTTCACGGTGACCAGACCTTAATGCACCAAGTGCTTTACAATCTGTTTGAAAATGCCACAAAGTTCACACCTCAGGACGGTATTATCACATTTAAATTTGAGGTAAATGACAACAGATTATACTTTAGCATCAAAAATACCGGCAAGGGTATAGCAAAAGAGGACTTACCATTTATCTTTGATAAATTCTACAAAACAGACAAATCCCGAAGTGAGGACAAAAAATCAATGGGACTTGGTCTATACATAGTAAAAACAATCATAACATTACACGGTGGTGAAATTGTTGTCACCAGTGATGTTGACAGGGAAACCTGTTTTTCAGCATGGATTCCCGAAAAATAGGGAGATTAGAGAATCAATATGGAAGAAAACAATAACATTGAACTTAATAATCCAAAGCCGGCTCCACTTCCCGACCCACTTCCTGAGCTTAAACAGCACAGGAAGGACGGAGGCTTTAGCGGTGCTGCCAACAGGTTTTGCAGTGACCGTACACCGGAGCCTGTAACGGATATGCCAAACTTTTCTTTGGGAAAAAGCGGAGAGCGACCTCAGTTTTACGGCGAAATAAAACCTGACAGACCCTCCCCTGCCAACAGCGTCAGGAACAGGGAAAGCCTATCCGATAACACTTCAAAAAAGGACGGTACTAACGCAAATAACACTTCTTTTACCGAAAACAGCTATAGTTCCGGCGTTAGCCCTAAAGACTTGGAGAGAAATAATCTTTCATATCAGCCGGCCTTGACTGATAAAGGTGAAGAAGTGGGCAAATTTATTGTGCCTGAAAAGAAGAAAAAATCCCATACCGCCCTTGTTGTGTTTATTTCGGTTGTGGCAACTGTTATGGTGCTTGTATGTGTATTTTTTGTTTTTGAGATAAACGGCAATTCAAAAAATACAACAAGCCCCTTTGTACAACTTTACCCTGATGAAACCAATCCAAACACTGTACAGACGTATCCGAGCGACTATTATTCTTTTGTTGAGCAACAAAAAAATGCAACCCAACTGACCACACAAAAGTCACCCAAGCAGGACTTTACAAACAAAAGCTACAAGGGCATTTCCTTGCAGGGTATTGACTCCAAGGAAAAAAATCCCTCCGCACAGTCTGCATACAACAGGGTTGCGGACTCAACCGTTGCTGTGCTGTGCTTTTCTGACAAAGTAAAGGACGAAAAGCTTACAGACGGTCAGGGAACAGGAATCATCATTACAAGCGACGGATACATTGTAACAAACAGTCACGTTATAGGTGACGCAAATAACAGGTTCGTTTATCAAGTAAAGGATAACAAGGGCAAAAAGTACAACGCATATGTTGTGGGATATGACACACGAACAGACCTTGCCGTACTTAAAATATCAGCAAAGAACCTCACCCCTGTCACCTTTGGAAAAACCACTGATTTAAAGGTTGGTGACGATATTATAGCTGTAGGCAACCCGGGCGGAGTTAACTTCCAGAACAGCCTTACAAAGGGCATTGTATCAGCCAAGGACAGAAGCATTGACGACAGCTCCGTCACCTATATCCAAACAGACGCCGCCGTAAACCCCGGCAACAGTGGTGGCCCGATGTGCAACCTTTACGGTCAGGTGGTGGGGATAACCACTGCAAAAATAAGTTCATCTGTTTATGAGGGTATGGGCTTTGCAATTCCAAGCGAAACAATCAAGGAAATAACCGACGACATAATCAAGACGGGATATGTGGGCAATCGTGTGAGAATCGGCATTACTGGATTTCCCGTAAACAGCTACACAGTGGCCGCGTATGAGATTCCACAGGGAATTATAATTACCGAAATATCCGAAAACGGCAGTCTTGCAAATACAGATGCCAAAGTAGGGGACATAATAACCAATCTTGACGGTACAGATATTACAAACTTCAACCAGATTTATTTCATACTGGAAAAGCATAAGCCGGGCGACAAGGTGAAGCTTACCCTGTACCGAGCAAACACCAACGACTCCTCAAGGGGGCAGACAATCACCGTTACAGCAACCCTGACAGCCGACAAGGGTGAAAGTCAAAAATAAAAACAAATAAAAAAGCATTGCCCAAAGGACAACGCCTCAACGCTTGCTTTTAAGTTGATATTAGTTGACATTAATTAATTAATTGTTATGATAATATAATAGTGTAAAGGAACGGTTTTGGCTGTTCCGCATAAGACTTTTATTTTATATAATCGCCTTGTATGTGGAGTACAGGGCGGTTATTTTTTTATGTATCATTCACCCACACAGTATAAACAGGAAAAACATTCACAATATATAAAGGGATAACCCTTTTTATATTTGAAAAAAACAAATCCCATTAAAAAGTCGAAAAATGACTTTTTAGTGGGATTTTTTATTTGGAGCTGGTGGCGTGACTTGAACACGTGGCCCTCTCATTACGAATGAGATGCTCTACCATCTGAGCTACACCAGCAATTTTCCAATATATCTGTAAGGATTTCCAAACATTTTAAATCCTTACTGTAACTATAATAAACGACAAATTCCAAACTGTCAACCACCATTATTTTTGTAGAGTTATTTCACAGAATTAAGACAACAAAATAATTCAAATATATAATTAAACTATCATTAGGATAGGAGACGATTATATGCCATCTAAATCTAATTTAGGGGAGCTTTTAAAGCGTTATCGTACCAACTGTTTGCTAACTCAACAGCAAGTTGCCGACGCTCTCAACATAAACCGAACCACCTACACATACTATGAAACCGGCAAAACAGAGCCTTCTATTGAAACTTTGCACAAACTGGTTCAGATTTTTAACATTACCTACGAGGATATTTTGCCCGATGTGGAGGAAAACTATGTTAAGGATTCCTTTATCAGCTCAAGGGCTAATCAGGCAATTTACAATCTTTCAAAGGACGAGCAACAAATTCTCATCGCAAGAAGGGCATTATCCCCCGAAAAGCAAAAGCAACTGGATGAATTTATCTCAAATTTAGGAAATGATGAATAAATCAATTTTTCTTAAAATAATCGGTAAATTTTCTTTACAAAGCTAATCATTTGTGTTATAATGCACAGGTATGAGCCCCACTACGGATTATGGAGTATGCCACAAAGTGGAACACCTTTTTCCTTAACCTGTTGTGAGGGTAAACATCAATACACTTGTGGCTTTTGCCCCTTTGTATTGAAATATTAAAGAAAGGTGGAAGAAAAATGCTTAAAGAAGAAAAGACAGCTATAATGCAGGAGTATGCTACTCACGAAGGCGACACAGGTTCACCGGAGGTACAGATTGCCCTCCTTACTAAGAGAATTAAGGACCTTACAGCACACCTTCAGGAGCATCCAAAGGATCATCACTCAAGACGTGGTCTTTACAAAATGATCGGTCAGAGAAAGAGCCTGCTCAAGTATCTCACAAAGGTTGACATTGAAAGATATCGTTCAATCATCAAGAGACTTGGTATCCGTAAGTAATATTTTGCGATTATTAGGGCGAAGGGATAACCTTTGCCCTGATTTTGCGTAACACAAACACTTTTTTAATCATTACAGGATTTTCTACTACTAATATTCACCGAAAAATTCAACATTTTTGGTATTAGTATAGGAGTTTTTAGCGGTAAAACGAACACATCAAGCGGTGTGGTGATGTGGTGGTTTTATTGCTAAAACACGAAAATCCTGTAACAATAAAAATTTATTATTCAGGAGGAAATTATGAACAAAGCAATGGTATTTGATAAGTTCAGAAAATTTGAAACTGAGTTTGCCGGCAGACCTTTGGTTGTAGAAACAGGCAAAATGACTCAGCTTGCAAACGGTGCTTGCCTTGTAAGATACGGTGACACCGTTGTACACGTGGCTTGTACAGCATCAGAAAAGCCAAGAGAGGGCGTTGACTTCTTCCCTCTTTCTGTTGACTACGAGGAGAAGATGTATTCCGTGGGCAAAATCCCCGGCTCTTACCTAAAGAGAGAGGGCAGACCTTCCGAAAAGGCTATCCTCACTTCACGTGTTATCGACAGACCTATCCGTCCTTTGTTCCCAAAGGATATGAGAAACGATTGTTCAATTGTTTGTACTGTTATGTCAGTTGACCCTGACTGCCAGCCTGAAATTGCAGCAATGATTGGTACTTCAATCGCAATTTCCATTTCCGATGTACCTTGGAACGGACCTGTTTCCTCTTGCTCCGTTGGTCTTGTTGACGGCGAAATTGTTATCAACCCAACACTTGAGCAGAGAGCTGTATCCGATATGGCTACAACTGTTGCCTCCACATCCGAGAGAATTGCTATGATTGAGGCAGGTGCAAACTGTGTTGACGACGACACAATGTACAAGGCTATTATGGCAGGTCACGAGGCTAACCAGCCAATCATTGAGTTTATCAAGGGTATTCAAAATGAAATCGGTAAAGAGAAATTCTCCTACCCATCAAACGACCCCGACCACGAAATGTTTGAGGCTATCTTTGACTTTGCTAAAGATGATGTAATGGTAGCTATGGATACAGACGACAAAAATGTTCGTGACGAAAGACTACTTCCAATTTACGAGGCTGTTCACGCAAAGTTCGACGAAATCTACCCTGAGCAGGAAGCAAAGATTGACGAATGTATGTACAAAACTCAAAAGACTATCGTCAGAAGATGGCTCCTTGACGAGCAAAAAAGAGTTGACGGCAGAGGTATGGATGACATCAGACCGCTTGCATCCGAGGTTGGCGTTCTTCCAAGAGTTCACGGCTCAGGTATGTTCACAAGAGGACAAACTCAGGTATTGACAGTTGCAACACTTGGTTCTGTTTCCGAACAGCAGTACCTTGACGGTATTGACGAGGAGGAAACAAAGAGATATATCCACCACTACAACTTCCCAAGCTACTCCGTTGGCGAAACAAAGCCAAGCAGAGGTCCCGGAAGAAGAGAAATCGGCCACGGTGCACTTGCAGAAAGAGCATTAAAGCCTGTTATTCCGTCAGTTGAGGATTTCCCATACACAATCAGACTTGTTTCCGAAATTTTATCCTCCAACGGTTCAACTTCACAGGGTTCAATCTGCGGTTCAACACTTGCACTTATGGACGCAGGTGTGCCAATTAAGGCTCCTGTTGCCGGTATCTCCTGCGGTCTTATCACCGAGGGTGAGCGCTGGATGACAATGGTTGACATTCAGGGCGTTGAGGACTTCTTCGGCGATATGGACTTTAAGGTTGCCGGTACAAAGGAAGGCATCACAGCTATTCAGATGGACCTTAAAATCTCCGGATTGCTCCCTGAAATGGTTAAGGAGGCACTTGAAAAAACTCACAAGGCAAGGAACTACATCCTTGACGAGGTTATGCTTAAGGCTATTGCAGAGCCAAGAGAAGAGCTTAGCCCATATGCTCCAAAGATGTTTACAACTCAGATTCCCGCTGACAAGATTTCCGAGGTTATCGGCAAAAGCGGTAAGGTTATCAAGGAAATTCAGGCTGAATGTGAGGTTAAGGTTGACATTGAAGAGGACGGCGAAATCGGCAATGTATTTGTTGCCGGTCTTGACACCGAAAAGTGCAACAAGGCTTTGTCTATCATTGAAATGATTGCAAAGGGTCCTGAAATCGGCGCTATCTATGTTGGTAAGGTTACAAGAATAATGGACTTCGGTGCATTTATCGAAATCGCTCCCGGTATGGAGGGACTTTGCCATGTAAGCAAGCTTGATGTTAAGAGAACAGAGAACGTAACCGATGTTGTAAATGTTGGCGACGTTATCCGTGTTAAGGTTGAAGAAATCGACGACAAGGGCAGACTTAACCTTTCAAGAAGAGCAGTTCTCATTGAGGTTGATGGTTTAACTCCGGAAAACGATTTGGACGAAAGACCAAGACGCCCAAGAAACAACAGACACAACGGAAGAAGATAAATCTTAAAATAGTATAAGTTAAGGGGCAGTCCAGTTGACTGCCCCTTTTACTTCGGTCGTTCACTCCCTATGAATGACCGAAGTTGGCACTTTTAATATTTCAAAAATTACATAACCAATTATTTCACCGTCACAGAAACACCTGTTTTGTTATATCCTCCAGAAATGTAACCTGCGGGGCAAATGGTGTATGCCCTAACTGTATAGGTATATTTCTTACCAGTTTCAAGACCTATGTCGGTAAACTTCTTTGTATTGTTTCCTTCTGCGTTATAAATTATCTTATAACTCTCCTTGTTCTCCTTGCGATAAATATAATATCCACTAGCTCCTGCAACTGTCCCCCAATTTACAGTAACTTTGTTTGTTCCAGCAGTTACTGATGTTATTGTAGGTGTGGCAGGAACAGCCTTGCAGGTTTTTTCCTTGCTTCCATAACTGCCGTATTCAACCTTATCCACTGTTTTATAGGATGTAACATAATATGTATATTCTTCTCCGCATGAAACTGTATCATAAAAGTTGTAGGTACCCTTTGCAGTTATTGTTTTTATGTGGGAATAATTTCCTCCTTCTTCTTTTCGGTACACCTTATATCCGTCCGCACCTTGGCACCTGCTCCAAGCTACATTAATTTTGTTGTAAGAAATAGAGGAAAGGCTGATGATAGGTGTTTCCGGAACGGCAGTTGAAGAAATTCCAGTACCGCTATATTTACCGTATATATGACTCTTTCCAACTGTTCTGTACGCTCTAACGGTATAGGTGTATTTCTTTCCACAGGAAACTGTTTCATCATTGTAACTAAGGGTATTCTTGCCACTAATTGTTGCAATGCCAACCCATGATGAATTTTGAGTTTTTCTATATATTCTGTAACCACTGGCTCCTGCAACCGAATTCCAACTAACTTTTATCGTTTTGTAGTTTACACTTTTTGCAGAAGTTAACTTTGGTGCTGTTGTGACAGGTTTTTCTCCTACACCCATCTTGTTATAGGCTCCCCAACACTTTGTTTTTCCCACATTGTGGTACGCTCTTACAGTGTAGGTATATTTTGTTCCTGTTGTAAGAGATATTTGGTAAAAACTTGTCAGTTCACCGTTGTCAAAGGTTGTTAACTTTGTCCACTTACTGCTTTTCCCTTTTTTATAATATACTCTGTAACCATTTGCTCCATCCACCTTATTCCAGGAGATATTAAGGGAATTGTAGCTTCGATTTCTTACCTTAACAACAGGTGCAGAAGGAATTGACTTTGCTTTAATAACCTCACTGTAAGGTCCGAAATAATCCTTGCCACCCTCTGTTCTATAAGCCTTAACTACATAGTAATAATTTATTCCACACTCAGTAGATTTATCAATGTATGTGACATTGTCTATTCCCGATACCTTAGCAAGGAATTTATATTTTTTGTCATTTGACTTTTTGCGATAAATTCTATATCCGCTTGCCCCGTCAACTTCTTTCCACATCACTTTAGCAGAATTATAACTAACGCTTTTTGAGCCATCTATCTTAACTTTAGCCGGATACGCAGATCCTGATATACCATTTCCACAGCTACTATACCTTATAACATCACCTTTTTTACAAAAAGCTCTCACCGTATATGTGTACTTTTCACCGGTGACTACAGTTTGATCTTGACAGGAAGTTTTTTTATTTCCTGTTATATCCAAAAGTTTTATATATTTTCCGGTAGTTTTGCGGTATAAGGTGTATCCGGTTGCTCCTTCAACTTGATTCCAATTTACCTGAATGGTGTTGTAGCCAATACTCTGTGTACTTATAAGCTTTGGCTTTGCAGGATTTGTATAGGCCTGAATTGTTTTACCGTATTCACCCTCATAATTCTTTCCATTAACTGTTCTAAAGCCTCTCACACTATAGTAGTATTTTTCACAACATTTTAGATTTTTATCTGTGAAGCTTACATTTCCGTTGCCGTTAATTGTACCAATCTTTTTGTAATTTTTATCTCCTTCTGCTTTGCGGTAAATGCAATATCCCGTAGCTCCGTTAACAGCACTCCAAGAAAGCCTTATTTTATCATAAGCATTGCTAGTATATTTTGTTAATCCGGTTGCCTTGATAAGCGCTCTACCCGTAATGCCTTTGGAATTATATTTTCCAAGATAATCAACTCCTTTTACAGTTTTATATGCCCTTACAGTATATTTGTATTTTTGACCACAAACAGCAGACATATCAGTAAAAGTAGTTGTACCGGAACCCTTTACAGTTCCTATTTTTTTATATCCTTTTGAAGAGCTATCCTTTCGGAAGATGCAATATCCGTTAATCCCTTCAATCTTGTTCCAAGTTACCTTGATCATATTAAAATCAAGGCTTTCGGTTTTATCCAGGACTACCGCTTTTGGAACAGCAACTCCCAAAATACCCTTTTGGTCAAAAGCGCCTAAAAAATCCTTCTTACCAATAAACGCACGAACAGTATAGTAATATTTTTCTCCGCAAACAGCAGATATATCTATGTAGTAGGTTTTCTTTACATTATCATCCAGTGGTGTCCACTTGTTTGTACCTTTTTTTCTTCGATAAATTTTATAACCGTCAGCTTTTTTAACGGCATTCCATGTTATCTTAATAGTTTTGTGGTCAATACTCTCTGTATTCTTTAAATTCGGCGCATCAGGGTGTGTTGTAACAGAAAGACCGTTTTTATTATACCTGGTAAAGACCATTTTACCTCCCGACATATAATAGCCACGGACAGTGTATTGATATGTTGTTCCTATAACCAAATTTTTGTCCTTGTAGGATCGAATTCCCTCGCCGGCAACATGCTTTACGTTGGCAATTCTTTTACCCTGCCAAGAGGTTTCACCCTTTTTTCTACGGAAAACTAAATAATTCTGACAAGAGCCATTAGGATACCAATAAATCTGTGCTGATGTAGAGCTTCTCTCTACAATATTTTTCATTTTTAGGTTAGCATTTGTGTAAAACACAACAAAATAGTTAGCTGTGTAGTTTGATTTACTCAACTTTTGAAGGGACAATTTTTTATAATAAGCAGAGGCAGAGTTATACCTTGTTCCTCCGTCTGAGGTATTTGTGGAATCATTATAGACAATCTCTCCGCAATCAATGGTTGCCTGACGGTCAACCTGAACATAGTGGGAACCCCCATTTGCTAAAGTTACCTTAAGCAATAGATAATACTGATGGTCCTTCCTGTTAAAAAAGCGCATTGCAGTATTGTAAAAGGTGCCTGTAGGGTAATACTGAAAGCTGGAGCATGTCATTCCGAACTGTCCTGCAAGGGTTGACCAATATATGCCCACATCGCCTATACCTTTTGATGGCGAACCATACTTGCTCATAAGCGTTCCGGGATTAACTGTGGAGGGATTTGCAACACCTGCCTCAACAAACATTTTAGCCATAGCTACAGTACTGCAACCGTACCTGTTCATCCAGTCGGATTCCCATGCGTCACTTGGCTTTGTGTTGTGCCACGGAAACTGGTCCTGACTCCATGCTCTGTAATATTTATATCCGCTATCGGCAATCATCTTCTCGCCGTTAAAGTAATATACAGCACCTACATTCATAAGCGGAAAAACTATCATCACTATTCCTAGTATAAACACAGTAATTGTAATGGAAGCTCTCTTAACCCAATTCACTGTTAACCTCCCGTAAGTAAGTTACATAAAATACAACAATTTATTATTTAATCGGTTATATTAACCCTCATACTTCATAATTATAACATTTTTATTACATCATTGCAACAGAAATGATACAATTATGAGGTGTTATGTATTCTGCCAAAAAGTACACCGGTCAACTTGATATTATCAGCACAATCCTCTATAATACTTTTAGTATATATTTGATATTGATTTAAGACAAAAAAATAGGAGCTTGGCAATGAAACGATTTACATCTTTGATTATGGCAATTCTCTTGTTTACATCAGTAATGCTAACTGTTTCAGCATATTCTGACTCAGAATTTGCAAACGGAGATGTTGACCTTGACGAAAAGTTATCAATAAGAGATGCCACAGATATTCAGAAATACCTTGCCAAAAAACTTCTGCTCACCCAACAACAGATGAGATTGGCTGATTTTAATCTTGACGGTGAAGTGAATATCCGGGATACAACTAATATACAAAAAGTAATAGCTAAAATTGGGGAGATGCCAACGGAAATCACCTCATCAACACCCACTAAAGAATATATAACACCTGAGGAATTCGGCTTAGCACCTGATACCGTTGACGAAATGCGTTACTTCCAAAAAGCACTTGATTCTGCCACAGAATTGGGTCTGCCCCTTAACCTTGATGGAAAAACATACTACATATATACCTCTGAGGCAAAGTGTCCGATTATGAACGGCTCTCTCAAAATTATGCCAAGTTCAAGTTTGGTTTTAACAGGAAACAATGTTTCTTTGAATAATGTTAATATATCCCGTTGGTGGGATGGTGACGGTTATGAATATGGAGATGTAAGACTGCACCTTACTGACGGATGTGTAATTGAAAATTGTAACTTCTCAGCGCAGACAGGTTGTCCAAGAATTTTTTGCAATACAGAGGCAAGTAATACCACCATCAGAAATTGTACCTTTAGCGAGGGATTTGGAATTCTGTTTAATGACGGAGTTCCGCAAAACAGAAAATATAATGATGTGCTTTATACCGGTACAATAGGAACAGGTCTTTATATAGATAATTGCACATTCAATACTGAAGGAAAAACAACCCAATATGCAGGAGATAATATTGAGGTAAATACACCGAACCACAGATTTTCTGATGTTCAGGTAACAAATTGCACAAGCTACGGTGCAAAAGAAGGCTCCTTTATGGGAATCGGTTTTGGCTTTGCCCAGGTTGACAGCCTTGTTTGTTCTGATAATACACTTTCCAATATAGAAGGTCCCGGAGCAATACATATGGAAGGCTGTACTGATGTGGAGAGTAAGAATAATATTGTAAACAACTCAAAGTACGGTGTTATGTGTATATATAATCAAGACGCAGTTTACGATAACAATACATTGGATAATTGTGAATACGGAATATATAGTCTTGCCCAGTATCCTTACGGCTACGACGAAAAAATATGTTTTTCAAACAATAATATTTTAAACTGTACCTCTTGTCCCTTTATTGGGTCAGGACTAAAAGATTCTCAGATTATTAACAATTATTTTCAGACTGACAGCCATTATGCCTCTGCGGTCATTCAATTACAATACAGTGAATCATACGAAACAAGTGACGTTACTATTGCAGGAAATACAATAGAATATACAGGAAATCTATCGAAAAAATACTGGGCATATATTGTTGGAACAGATTGTACCTTGTCAGATAATAAAATCATAGGCTTAAATTCATCCAACTTTGTTAATAACAGCATTCCGGTAATAAACATACAACTTAATCTGCCAGCCAATACACCGGAATCCGACACACTTTATTTTGCAAGCAGTTTAAACGAATGGAATCCTTGTGACAGCTCCTATACTTTCACAAGAACGTCAAAAACCACAGCTGAGATTACTCTTACCATAGACCCCAAAAGCATAGAAACCCCAGTTGAATTCAAGGTGACAAGAGGTAGCTGGCAAACAGGGGAATGTAACGAAAACGGTGAAGGAAACGTGGGAGACTACGGGGTATTAAATCATACATTTGATATTTACGGTAGCGGATTGTATATGGTAAATATAGCTGATTGGACAGATCTATATTAATAATTTTTAGTTACAAGTCTAATCATATTATTTAAGGAAATACTGATTAAATCATTTGCACAGATTGTACAGTCAGATTTTTTGTCGGTATGTTCAAAAAACCGCAGTAATACTGGCGTATTCCGAGAATTTTTTGGGCATACCGGCAGAAAATATGCGTACAAGATGTGTAAAGTGATTTATTCAGTGTTTCCTTAATAACGAGTATTATATAACTATTTCAAAAAAACAAAACAAACAGCCCAAATACTGCATTTACGCAGATTTTGGGCTGTAATCTATTTTTAAACTATTAATAAAACAAAAACACCACACAAAATGTGTGGTGTAACTTCTCAAATAAACGGTTGCTTTCGCAACCTATGTAAAAGGGTTTACACCCTGAAAACTGAATAAAGAACAAGCGATATAATTAGCTGACCAAAAGACTTTGTGGTCAAGCCCTCGACCTATTAGTACTGCCAAGCTGAACATGTCACCATGCTTACACACGCAGCCTATCAACCTCGTAGTCTACAAGGGGTCTTACTCAGTTTCCTGATGGGATATCTAATCTTGGAGTCGGCTTCACGCTTAGATGCTTTCAGCGTTTATCCGTTCCGTACATAGCTGCCCAGCTGTGCCACTGGCGTGACAACTGGTGCACCAGAGGTACGTCCATCCCGGTCCTCTCGTACT
>JAXESA010000051.1:0-2518 GCA_034116205.1 Ruminococcus sp.
TAGGTGACACAGCTTACCTCACAGCAAACGAAAAGACTTTTGAAAACACAGAGGATTCAAGAAAGCACTCTTATCCAATCGCTTGGAAAGACAATGCTAAGAAGTACGGTATTCCTCTTCAGATTACATCTGTAGGTACAATTCAGGGTGAATTCGTTTCTCCTGACAGAACACCTGACGAGATTATCAAGGCTTGGGACAAGGGCTACCCAACATACCCAAGTAAGGATTCCTACAGCCCACAGTCTTCTGCAAGAGATCACAAGACAAGACTTGCTGAAATCAAGGAAGAATTTAAAAAGTTAGTTGCTGAAGGCAAGGTTCTCTTAATCGGTGGTGGCGTTTATACTGAAAGCTCATCTTCATCAGGCGGTTCTTCATCAGGCGGTTCTTCATCAGGTGGTTCTTCATCAGGTGGTTCTTCAACAGGTGGTTCTTCAACAGGCGGTTCTTCAACAGGTGGTTCTTCAACAGGTGGTTCTTCAACAGGTGGTTCTTCAACAGGTGGTTCTTCAAGTGAAGCATCAAATGGTGGTTCTTCCTACAAGACAGCTGATGGTAAGACAGTTACTAAGGATGAAAACGGTAATTTCGTTGATGAAAACGGTAATGTAGTTGACGCAAGTGATGTTGTTGAAACAACAGGTTCTGTTTCAACAGGTGAGTCAACAACATATGTTTATGTTGGTCTTGGCTTAATGCTTGCAGCAGCCGGTGTGTACTTTGTAACACGCAAGAAAAAGGCTTAATTAATTAAAACTCATAATTCAGACCCTGTCGAAAGACAGGGTCGTTTTATTTACAATTTGTACACATATACGACTTGATAAAGTATAGTCATATGTAGTATAATAATAAAAATAACTCTATGTTGTGAGATTTTGGCTGGTGTTGTTATGAGAAAGTGTTCAGTAAAAATCTTTCTTGTGTTGTTGACATTGTGCTTAATGATTGTTTCGGTGCCAACAGCTTACGGAAAAGAAAATAACAAAGATAATGTAATTTACTTTAATGTTCCTGTAACTGGTGACTATTCCTGGGGTAATTATGATGTCGTTTATTGCCATATATGGGAAGACGGCGGAGATGAATTTTTCTCATGGCAAACGACTAAGGAGAAATGCACCAGAGTAAAAGGTGACTTGTGGAAGTATGATTTAGATGCTCTTAACGAAAGTCGTCGTATTACTGGCGGTATATCAGATGGTGTAAAATACGCTGTTATCTTCAGCGATAATCTTGGTGACCAGACCTACGACCTTTACTTTACCTCTGAATGTATAGGCGACACCGTTGAATGTGGGGAAAATACAAGGAATAACCCTATTGACGCCCAAAAGAAGTGTCTTGTGGCAAACTGGGTAAATAATCAATATGATTCTGTTGAATATAAGAAAAACTCATCAGATCCACAGGGGGCAACAATAGTCACACACCCTAATGAAGAAAACAGCGGAGATACACTATCTCAAGATATGAGTATTACAATTATTATGATTCTGTCAGCCGTAATTCTCCTTTTGCTTATACTTCTGATTATCAAGGCGCTGAAGGATAAAAAGGGAAAACTTAATAAGTAATATTTCATAATAAAAAGGACTGGGCATCAACTCAGTCCTTGTTTTTTTATATTTACATTATTATTTGTAGGTATTAACGCAGATTTCCTTGATTTTATCCCTTAGAATTTGAAAATCCCTGAATGCCTCAGGTCTTTTTCTCGGGTCACGAAGGATAGCGGCAGGGTGGAGCATAGGCATCATAAGAACTCCACTCTTTTCAAAGAACATACCATGTTCTTTAGTTATTTTAATGTCAGGCTTGATTATTTTTGCGGATGCAATTCTACCAAGGCAAACAATAATCTTCGGATTCATCAGCTTGAATTGATTGCGTAGCCATGGGGTACAGGCTGTTTGCTCTTCAGGCTTTGGGTCACGGTTTTTTGGCGGACGGCACTTTACAATATTTGCTATGTAGATGTTCTTGTCCCTTGATAAATCTATAGAATATAGCATCTTGTCCAGCAGTTTTCCGCCCCTGCCCACAAATGGCTCGCCCTGCAAGTCCTCGTTTTCTCCGGGACCTTCACCGATAAACAGCACCTCGGCATCTTTGTTGCCAACTCCAAACACAACATTGTGTCGTGTTTGACAAAGCTCGCACTTGTGGCAATTCATACATTCTCGTTCTAAATCATTCCAGTTATCAAACATTTTTATCTCCTAAATTTATCTTTAATATTGAAAAAATTGTTGAATGGGTGTAATATGGAATACGGATAATTCCCGTATTTTTAATTTTATGATAGGTGGTATTGAAATGAAAGTATTAGTTGAAACATCAGCCCACCATGTTCATGTGACTGATGAAACTTTGGAAGCCCTTTTTGGAAAGGGTGCAACCCTGACAAATAAAAAGGATTTGTCACAACCCGGTCAGTTTGCCTGTGTTGAAAAGGTAACTGTTGTTGGACCTCGTGGTGAAATGAAGATGTCAATTTTAGGCCCTACAAGGT